>CALEYM010000656.1 GCA_937926185.1 uncultured Bacteroidota bacterium
CGAATCAGTAATTGAACATTGAATATTGAAAATTGGTCATTGAACATTGAACATTAACAAATTAAAATTAGAAATTTTTAAATTTTAAACTGGAAATGTTCAATGTTCAATGACCAATTTTCAATGTTCAATTACTTATGTAGCAGGCCTCTTTTAATTGAAATCAGCGTAATACACAGCAATACTAAAACTTCCACTCCACGCTCAGCTGCACAAATGGCCCCGTCGCTGCCTTTCCCAATACAGCCCCGGCCCGCACACCCAGCGCCGGCCCGGCCCGCACCAGCCCGAAATTCAATTCGCCGAACACGCTGAACTGTGTAGTGGTGGCAGAGTAGGGATGTGTTGTACTTTCATCGCGCAATGTTTGCGGCGGTTGGGGCGGTACCCCGGCCGGAGGATATAAAAACCGCGTCACTTTTACCCGCGTCTGCTCTTCTCCGTCCTCCATCAAAACCCGGACGGATGCCCCGGCGCCCGCGCCGAAAAAGCGGGAAAAATTTTTACGCAGCAACACTGGCATTTCAAACGATACGAATTTCCGGCTACCGCTTATAGTGCTATCCCGGTAAGTTACCAGTTTAATATCGACATCCGCGATCACCACGGAGTCGCGGTACGCCCTTTCCGGCAAGGCTGTATTTCCTTTAAAACCGGTGAGCAGTTCCACCTGCGGAAAAATCTTCCAGGACTTGTACGGCGAAATACTGGCGCCGGCGAAAAAATATCCGTCGCCGGCGTTGGCGGGATCGAAAGCGTAGCCCGCTTTCAGACCGGGCGACAAACCGGGTTTAAACCGGGTTTTTGAAAAATTGGTATAAATCGGCGGGTTTTTGTCAAACACGATTTTGGCGCGGCTGCGAAAAGCCCGCTTGGGCATATCGCGCTCTGGTTCGATGCGGTATTTGACAAAACCCTGGGTTGAGTCCTTGTCCGAAACGCCCTTTTGCCGGCTGCCGGGCAGGTAAATGTTCCGGAAGGTAAACACCAGGCCGTCTTTCGTCGTATTGGTATCGAGGCAGCTGCCTGTGCCGGGCGTTTCCGGACAGACCGGGCAGTCCGGATACCATTCTACCGGCTTCATCCTGCCGAGGTTAAGTCCGGCGGGCACTTCGATGTCCAGTTGAACGGTAGAAGCCGGGCCTTCGCCGTTGTTTTGAAATCGCACCTTGTAGTCGAGTTTTTGCCTTTTCAAAAAACGGTAGTTTACCCGGTTGTCCGACACGGCAATGGCGTTTGGATCATGCGAACTGACAATCTCAATCTCCAGTTCAAAACGATCCGGCGGTATGGCCGGGTCGAAAGGCGCGATCACGCCTTCCAGGTGGATAAAAGCCGTCGTGTCTTTGAGCATGTTGGCCGTGCCGGACAGGTCGACGAACAAGTTGCGTTTTTCGCCGGGACGGAGTTGCGTAAAACGCCACACCTGTTCGCCCCGGTACGCTTTTCTGGCTTTGGCGAGCATTTCCTGCGCATCGGCGGCAAAAGGCGCCTCCGCGGGCGCCGCGGTACTCACGCCGGCGCCGGAGGGTATTTCAAACAGGGCCGCCCAGTCAAAAGCCGCTTCCGTTTCAAGCGGTTCCGCAAAAGTCCAGGCATTGTCGGGCATTTCCCCGAAATAAGCCCGCGCGGTATCGAAGCGAAAATGCGCGGCCGGGAATTTTTTTTCGTTAAAAAACAAGTGCAACCGGCCGTCCGTGGTGTATTTGCCGTGGTTGCGATAACTGATGATACAGGTGAGCCCTTCCCCCGCTTTGGGCTGGCTGTTGGTTTTCAGGGCGATGGTTTGTTCTTTTTTGGAGAACGCATCGGCCATCGCCGTGCCCGTACCGCCGCCGGTAAGCACCGATTTTTTCTTCTTTTTCGGCTTTTTTCCGTCGTCGTAGTTGTTGGTCAGTTCCAATAGTGCCGCGTATTCGCCGGGTTTTTCGTATACGTGTATGGGGTTTTTCTCGAAACTGAAATGCCCGTCGCCAAACTCCCAAAAACAGCTGTAAAAAGCCGCCGGCGCGCCGGCGATTTGTTGTAGTGGTGGAAATTGCGGGGTGAAGCGGGTGGCCTGCCCGTCCGGCATTGTTATGAAACCGGCTTCCCGTGAAGGTACAGGCGGAGATTGCGCCAGCAACCGGAGGGTGAAGAAAAAAGCGGCAAAAACTGCAAGATTTCTCATATCGCAGGTCAGATTTTGAAAGGCGGGTGGGCAAACAAAGATAGCGGAAGTGGTGAAAAATTAATATTTAACCACCTTTCGTGACCACAATACCGAGTTTCCGCCCAATAATTGTACCAGATACATTCCTGCAGGATAGGCGGCTACTGACAATGGATGCCGAACCTGCCCGGCATTCAAAGGGATTTGTTGCAAACGCCGACCGGACATGTCGCCAACCACCAACAAGGCATCCGAGGCGAGTTCTTCCAATTCAACCATGACATCACCCGAAGTCGGGTTTGGAAAAATCCTGACATCGGGTGCAAGGACAGGTTCTTCAGTCGATGTGGCAATACCTACTCGTCGAATACAGATATCGTCGATACGGGCCCAGGAAACAAATGCTCCGTCGTTCACGGCAAAGTTATTCCAGATAGTAACGTTCAGATAATTGTAATTCTGGGTAGGCGTCCACAGTGCCGAAGTATAGGTCGTCCAGTTGGTGGTGAGCAGGGGTGAGAGGAAAATTTCATCGCACACGCCGCTGGCGCAGTTAAAGTAGTTGGCAAGCGGATTTACGGAGGCCCGGAACCGGACGCGCATGGAATCCTGCACGGTGAATATGCCTTTCCCGCAGAAACTCAACTGATAAGTAACCCCGGCTTGAAACAGGACAGTTTGCCCAATACCTTCACCTACCACCTGGTTGCCCCACATCTGGATGGCGCCGGCGTCCGCGCAGGTATCGGCGAGAATGACCTGTGGCGTGTTGAAGATGGTTGCCCAATTGTTTACGTTGCCGCCACCGCCGAGGTTGCCCGCCGTGAGTCCGCCGCTAAATGTGCCGTTCAAAACCAGGTTGTCCGGACAATCCTGTGTTTGTTCCACGATGACATCCAGGCAAAAGGTATCCCGGCAGATCATGCCGGCCGTGCCCGCCGTTACGATCAGGCATACTAAGTAAGCGCCCGGATTGGCGTAGGAATGTACCGGATTGGTGGCGCTGCCGAACGTGGCGGTGTTGCCGTCGCCGAAATCCCAGTCCCAGGAAAAGATGGCGCCGCTGCCTACGGTGGAAAGATCGGTAAATGTGCAGGTCAGGCCGTTTGGCGAAGCATTGAAATTGGCATTCACAGCGATATTCTCACAGGGGTCATTAGCCGCGGGGCAAAACCGTTGTTTTTCATCGTACAATTTGGCCAGCAGGCTGTGCGCAAAGAAATCCTGCCGGGCTTTCACTGCCGGTACAAGTTTGATCGCCGCGGGATCCCGTTTGAGGATCAGCGTTTCCGGGCTGCGGAAACACTCTCCTTTGATTTCCCCTTGCTGATCGGTTTTGATGGCCAGGATATTGTAGTCCGGCGCGTTTGGCTGTATGGGTTCGTAAACGTGGCCTGCTATAAAAAATTCGTCATTGGCAGTGGGCTCCACACGGTTGCCCTGGGAGGCGGATCCCATATTGAACACGCGCGTCCAAAACACCGGGCTGCCGCTGTTGTCCATTTTCATCAGCAGGCATTGGCCGGTTTCCGGCAGGCCAGACGCGGGATATTCTTCGGCTTTACCGGTAAGGACCAGATCGTCGTTACTTGTAAACTGGAAATGCGTGGCGAATTCCTGTTTGCTGTTCTGGATGTCGTAGTTGTTGGCCCAGAGCAAGGCGCCATCGTAGTCGGTCCGCATCATCAGCACCTGTTTATCGCCGGTGTTGGGATCAATGGAATACCCCGACACCCACAGGTCGCCGTTGCCTTGCGGGTCGAGTGTGCAACTGCCCTGGATACAAGTGGCAATGTCGTTTGCGCCGGGCGCCACATCGTAGGTTTTCATCCAGACGGCGCTGCCGTTCGAGGTGTTTATGCTCAGGATAAATACCTCATCAGTGCCGGCGGCCGTGGAAAGGGTGCCGGTTATGTAATACACGTTAGGCAGGGTGGGGCAGGGTGTTTGCACGGCGGCAAACGCCGTAACGGAAGCGGTTTTCAGGTTGCCGTTTACCGTATAAGTGTTGTTCCAAAGGAATTGACCCGAGCAATCGGTTTTAACGGCATACACGCTGGAAATACCGGTATTGGCGTCTGTTTTGGTGCCCACCAGGATAAAATTCCGGGCGCCGTCCTGTTTGACGCAGGCCGCGGTTTCGTCGTCGGCAGGCGTGCCGAAGCGCCGGGCCCATTGCGGGTTGCCGTTCGCGGCAGTGTGGATAAGCAGCAGGTCGTTGCCCGTGCCGTTGCGCAGGTTGCCGGCGATGATGTAGCCGCCAGCACCGTTGCAATCGGTCGCTTTTTCAAACCATACGGCTGATTCGCCTACATCCTGCCCGAGCATTTTTGCCGGCTGGATCACATTGCCCAACGCATCGAGCCGGATCAGTTGCATGTCGCCGGCGGCGTTGAAAAAGCCGGCGGGGTGATTAAAATTGCTCCCCAAAACCAGGTAATCGCCGGAGTAGGCGATAAGCCCGCCGGGCGAGCGCTCATCCGCGGGCAAGCCGTAGCCGATCGCCGTTTGGAAGGTTTGCGCAGCAATATTGAATGCGCCTAAGATCAAAAGGGAAAGAAAAAAGGTTTTCGGAGTTTGGGTCGTGTGCGTACGGAAATTTCTCATCGCGGTAAGGATTTTTGTGAAACGATGTTCAGGTGTGTGGCAGCCCGGTTTTGAGCTGTTTTGTCCTTACATCGTGGAGGAGAGCAAAACCTTACCTGTGTACAAGAAATTTTTAAAAAAAATCCGTGTTCATCTGTGCATGTAGTCTACAGATGAACACGGATTAAAACATCTTCATACAATTATACATTACTTCTGAACAAACGCGCTGTCCAGCGTCCGTCCGTCAAATTCGCCGGTGGGTCGTCCGGTGACGTGGTTGTACACCGCGGCGACAAACACCGTGCGTGCCGCCGACATCACCGTGCTGACCAGCAGAATGATGCCTACCGCGATGGTGATGGCCAAAATGGCATTTACCTCCATCAGCAAAATGCCGATACCGACCGCCGCCAGGATGCCGAGCAGGTGAAACACGCCGAAACTCACGTTGGCTGCCAATGACTCGCCCCATTTTTGTTTCATGAGCCGGCCCGACTCTTTTACCGATTCAAACACGCCCTTGTCTTCGTAGATCAACACCGGCACCACGAAAAAGGTCATAACCGACCAGGCAAGCCCGATCAGTCCGGCGACGATCTCTCCAATTTTACCCGTGTTTTGCAGCAATTGCAGCAAGGTACCTACCGTGGCCGACAGCACCGACCAGCCGAATATCTTGCCGATGCGGGAAAAAGCAAAATCGAAACCTTCCTGCAGGCTGGTTTCTTCCCCGTTCAGGATTTTCACCGCGCAAAAGATCAACGCGGAATTGAAAAATACGATGATGAAAAAGTTGATGAGATAGTAAATAAAGATCACCGCAATGCCGAGGATGTTGCCGCTTTGTTCGTCGTTCATCAGCCGGTCGATCGTATCGCCAAAGAAAAAGAAGCCGCCGCCGAAGAAGGTAGCCAGCACGAGGATCAGGGAGATAACGGAAAAAACCGGAAACAGCAGGAGGGAGCGGTTTTGGTTGATGGTATGGAGACTGATTTTGGCCAGCTCCCAGCCGTTGCTGAGACGAGAGAAGAATCCCATGTTGATTTGGTTTTAGATTTTTTGAATTTGTGTGCTGTATGCCAGAATTATTGGGCAAAGGCAAATGTAGGCAGACAGTTCATGTCGCAGTGTAAGTTGATTCAAAAATATTTATCAATTAAACTATGTCGCGCTTAGTGACTTTATCTGAAATAAAAACATGCTGTTGAAAATTTCGTCGCCGGTGCGCTTTGAACCGGCAGTTTCGATCAGCGGCAGGGCAAACCATTCGCCCAAAACGGGCAAATG
>CALEYM010000657.1 GCA_937926185.1 uncultured Bacteroidota bacterium
TAACATATTCCCGCGATGGCCAGACGTTGTCCCGTTTTTTTATCAATGTCGCCGGCATGGCCTACGACGCCTATATTGCCCGTCAGTTGGATAAACACCGTTTTATCAACCGCATGCAATACCTCCTGATGGTAGGGCAATATTTGTTCCGGTACCGGCTTACCCCGGCGCGTCTGTTGTTCAACAACCAGACGGTGGAAGATCTGTTTTACACCATCAACGTCGGCATTTGCCGGTATTCGGGCGGAGGGATGCAACTGGTTCCCCAGGCGGCGCCCGACGACGGTTTGTTTGCCCTCACCTTTGCGCGGCGCCTGCCCAAATGGGAGGTATTGTGGTGTACGCCCCGGTTCTACAACGGCTCCATACTGAACCATCCCTGCGTCAGCGGCGTGCAAACCACGCGGCTCCGGGTGGAACACATCGGAGATACGCCAACTTTGCTCGAAGCCGACGGCGAATTTTTGGGCGAAACGCCCGCGGAATTTGTTATACTGGAAAAAGCGCTTCGTATCGTTTTGTAAAATTTGCAAGTTGTTTAAAATGAGAAAAATATCTGCCGACCGCGTCTATCCGGTGTCTTCAGCGCCCGTTGAAAACGGCGTAGTCATTGTGGATGACGCCGGGAAAATTCTGGCAATCGAAACCCGCGACCGGCACGACCCCGTCAGTCTTGAAACCTATAGCGGCGTCCTGATACCGGGTTTCGTCAATACCCACTGCCACCTCGAGCTGTCGCACATGAAAGGCCTGGTAGACACCGGTACGGGATTGATTCCGTTTATCACCAGCGTAGTCACGAAACGAAATTTCCCCGCCGAAACGATCGCAGAGGCCATCGCCCGCGCCGAACAGGAAATGCTGGAGGGCGGCATCGTTGCCCTGGGAGATATTTCCAACACAGTGGATACTTTTTCTGTAAAAGCCAGTGGCCGGATGCGTTACCATACATTCGTGGAACTGTTCGATTTCCTGCAGGATGCCGGCGCTGAAAAAGCTTTTACCGACTGGAAAGCCGTGTACGACCAACTGGAGCCGGCGCCCGGCAGCGCCAAAGCCCTCGTGCCCCACGCGCCGTACACGGTAAGCCCGGCGCTTTTTGCCAAAATCAACGCCGCCAACCCTTCGGCCGGCGTTACCGTCAGCATTCACAACCAGGAAACGCCTCCCGAAGACGAGTTGTTCCTGTACGGATCGGGCGCTTTTTACGATTTCTACGACCGTTTCAATATTTCGCTGGAACAATTCGAAGCCACCGGGCAGCCTTCCATTTATTACGCCCTGCAACACCTCAACCCGGCACAACGCACGCTGTTTGTACACAATACGCTCACTGCTGCCAGCGACATTCTCTCGGCGCAAGCCTGGAGCCCGAACGTGTATTGGGCCACTTGCCCCAATGCCAACCTGTACATCGAAAACCGCCTGCCCGATTACCGGGCTTTTCTCGACACCAATGCGCGCCTTACCATCGGCACCGACAGCCTGACCTCCAACTGGCAACTATCGGTGTTGGAAGAAATGAAGACCATTGCCCGGTATCAAAGCTATGTGCCTTTCGAAACCCTGCTGCGCTGGGCTACGCTCAACGGCGCGCAAGCCCTGGGTTTCGACGACACGCTGGGCAGCCTGGAGGCGGGAAAAACGCCGGGCCTGCTGCTGCTGGAAGACTTAGGCCCGGAAGAACGGCTCCGCGCGGAAACGAAAGTGCGGCGTTTAGCCTGAGCGATCAAAAAAGAAAAGAGCAAACGGGTGAAACACAATATCACCGACCCGCAGACGCAAGCCGGCTACCGGAAAATACTATGAGATCACTTTTAATGGATTTCGTAACCCTTACTTCGGAAAATCCAGCACGAAATTCCGGTTGTACAGCATGAGTATCAGGGCCGTAAAAAAGAACAGGAACATCAGAATGTACAATATGCAATATCCTTTTCCGCGGGAGTTCGTAATATTCTCCATATTTATTTCAAGTTGACGTGGTGCAAAAAGTGCGGCAAAAATAAAAAGTGCCGGCTAAGAAATGGCCGGCAGGCCGTTTTTTTTGGAAAAGCGCGGCGGGGAGGCGTTAATTAAACATGGTTCTAAATAAAGCGGCACCGTTTGTCGGTAAAAACAGGGCTTTTTTCTCAAAAAACGAGGCTTGCCAAAAATAAATTATCTTTGCGGGCCGGATGCAAGACATCCCAAAACAGAGGGAAAATTCCCCCATGCACCGGAGCGGAGCTATGACAAATGTAATCCAGTTGTTGCCGGAAAGTGTCGCCAACCAGATTGCCGCCGGAGAAGTGGTGCAACGCCCCTCTTCCGTGGTGAAAGAATTGATGGAAAACGCGATAGATGCCGGCGCCACCCAGATTAAGCTGATTGTCCGGGATGCAGGTAAAACCCTGATCCAGGTGATCGACGATGGCTGCGGCATGTCGGAAACCGACGCGCGTATGTGCTTCGAACGGCACGCTACTTCCAAAATACGCGAGGCAAAAGACCTGTTTGCCATTCGTACCATGGGTTTTCGCGGCGAAGCGATGGCTTCCATTGCCGCCGTGGCCCAGGTAGAATTGCGCACCCGGCGCGCTATAGAAGAGCTCGGCGCCCGCATTGTGATCGAAGATTCGGTCCTTAAGGTCAACGAACCCTGCCAAGCGCCGGCCGGCACCAGCATCGCGGTCAAAAACCTCTTCTTCAACGTGCCGGCCCGGCGCAATTTCCTGAAAAGCGACCCCGTGGAAATGCGCCATATCCTCGACGAATTTCAGCGCCTTGCCATCGCCTATCCCGACCTGTTTTTTTCGCTGCATCACAACGACCAGGAAATCTTCCACCTGCCGCCGGCCAACCTGCGGCAACGCATCGTTAAAATATTCGGCGAAGCCGTTAACAAAAAACTCGTGCCGGTACAGGAAGAAACCGACATCCTGAAGATCAGCGGCTTCGTGGGCAAACCGGATTATTTCAAAAAAACGCGGGGCGAACAGATATTTTTTGTCAACAAACGATTCATCAAAAGCAACTACCTGCACCACGCCGTGGTAAGCGCCTACGAAGAACTGTTGCCGCCCGACGCATACCCGCTGTACGTACTCTTTCTCGATATCGACCCCGGACGAATCGACATCAACGTGCATCCGACCAAACAGGAAATCAAATTCGACGACGAAAAACTGGTGTACAATTACCTGAAAGTGACCGTCCGGCACGCCCTGGGCGCGCACAGCATCACCCCTACGCTCGACTTCGAACAGGAGCCCGCTTTCCAGGCAGCCCCGGCCAGAATGCCCTCGTTGCGGCCCGGCGCGGAAAAACCGCCGGCCGTACGCGATTACCCGCCCAAATCGCCCGACCGGCTCGCGGCGGATAACCTGCGCAACTGGCAACGCGCTTACGAAGGACTCGACCTGGCGGGCGCCCAGGCAGGCCGGGAAGAATTTATCCCTTCCGCCGCATCGCCCGACGAACCCGAAGCCCGCAGGTCGCCCGCGGTGGAAGTGTTGCCCGGCGCCATCCCGAACGCCATGGACGACGAAAGCGGCTCCTTCTCTAAAGGACAAAAAGAACCTTATCAAATACACGGACAATACATCGTCAGCCAGATCAAATCCGGATTCCTGCTGATCGACCAGCAGGCTGCCAGCGAACGTATCCTGTACGAACGCTACCTGGAGGCGCTGCGCCAGCAACCGGTGGCCACACAACAGGCACTCTTCCCTAAAACCATCGAACTGCCGCCGGGCGACGCCGCGCTGTTGCGCGATATTTTACCCGAAGTTAACCGCCTGGGCTTCGACATCGCCGAATTTGGCGGCGACGCCTTTATCATTCACGGCGCTCCCAGCGAAACAGGCGCCGGACTGACCGAGGAAATACTGCTCGAACGCCTCCTGGCACAATATAAAAATAACCTGGAAATGGAACTGGGCGTCCCCGAAAACCTGGCGCGCTCAATGGCGCGCAGCGCCGCCCTGAAACGCGGCCAGCCGCTGACAGTGCCGGAAATGCAAAACCTGATCGACCAACTGTTCGCCTGTTCCTCGCCGTACCGCGGCCCCTCCGGCCGCAACTGTTTTATTACTTTCGAACTGGACGAACTTCAAAAAAGATTCAATCAGTGAACAGTGAAAGTGAAAGGTGGTCCGATACGGACCGTTGAGCACTGAGCACTAACCACTAAGCACTGACAACTAATGTCGTACTTTCAATTCTATCAACCCTTTACCGGCGTCGTCCGGCACTTGATCATCCTGAACGTACTGATGTTTTTCGGCACCTACGTTATTATGGGGCCGGAAGCCTGGAGCCCGCAATCACTGGATTACGAACGCCTGGGCCGGCTGTCCCTCGCCGTCTTTATGCCGGGTTCGCCGCACTTCGAGCCGTATCAGATCGTGACGCACCTGTTCATGCACGGCGATATCGGCCACTTGTTTTTCAATATGCTGTCGCTCTATTTTTTCGGTCCGATGGTCGAAATGACCTGGGGACACCGGCGCTTTTTGTTTTACTATTTATTTTGCGGGCTCGGTTCCTTTGCGCTGTACACCGGCGTACAGTATTGGGAGTTGCAACAGGCGGGCATTGATCCCGCTTACTGGAACGCGCCCATGCTCGGCGCTTCCGGCGCAATATTTGGCATTTATGTTGCCTTTGCCTACCTGTTCCCCAACCAGATCATCAGTCTGCTGTTTCCACCCGTATCCCTGAAAGCCAAATATTTTGTACTAATCATGGCCGGGCTGGAGATATTCTACGGCGTACGCGGCTATTCCACCGGCGTGGCCCACTTTGCCCACATTGGCGGGGCAGCGTTCGGATTTTTGCTAATTTTGTACTGGTTTAAGATACGGGGGAGGTAGGTTTATGAGGGTTTGTGAGGGTTTATAAGGGTTTAGAAGGGTTTAGGTTTAGAGGGGTTTAGAAAGTTTAGTTTCCTTCGGTACCCTCTCATAAACCCTCTAAACCCTCATAAACCCTCTAAACCCTCATAAACCCTCATAAACCCTCTAAACCCTCATAAACCCAACAAGTAACATGGCACTCTTCAGATCAATATGGGATGACATCCGGCACACGTTCCGGATCGGCACCATGGTGAACCGGCTGGTCATCGTAAACTTTGGCATATTCGTACTGGTGAAGCTCATTTACCTGGTTTTGGTGCTGGTGTACGATCGCGATATCGCCCCGGTCCGCTTATGGGAAGGGCTCGATTGGTTTTGTATCCCGGCCTCTGCAAAGGCGTTGCTGTTCCAGCCCTGGTCGGCCTTTACGCACATGTTTTTGCACGAAAGCTTTTGGCACATCGTCAATAACATGTTCGGCCTGTATATTTTTGGGGTTATTGTCGGCGACCTCATCGGCGACCGGCGGGTGCTGCCGGTATACCTGCTGGGCGGGCTGGCCGGTGGGGCGATGTTTATGTTGTCTTCGCTGTTTATGCCCGAAATTGGCGCCTACGCCCTCGGCGCTTCCGGGGCCGTGATGGCCCTGGCCGGCACCGCCCTGGTCATCGGGCCGGATTACCGGGTGCGCCTGTTCCTGTTCGGCGAGGTGCGGGTGAAATACATTGTACTGGTACTGCTGCTGTTCGACCTCATCGGCATAGCCAACCGCTACAATTCCGGCGGCCACATCGCCCACCTGGGTGGCTTTGCCATGGGCTGCCTCTTCGTCTTCCGCCTGCGCGACGGCCACGACTGGGCCGATCCCGTCAACCGCCTGCTCGACCGGATCACCGGCTGGTTTGCGCCGGGTGCCCGGCGCGTGCCAGTCAAAAAACGCAAACCACAGAAAGCGTATTCCGGCTCGCTGTCTTCCACAAAGGGTGGCCTGGCGCCCAAAGACGAAGCGTCGTTCCAGGAAAAACTGGACGCGATTTTGGATAAAATTAAAGAAAAAGGATACGAAAACCTGACGGCGGAGGAGAAGGAGTTTTTGTATAATGCAAGTAAAAAATAACCCTGCAAAACATGAACTTCCTCACACTCGAGAACGTCACCAAATCCTACGGCGAAAAAGTCCTTTT
>CALEYM010000658.1 GCA_937926185.1 uncultured Bacteroidota bacterium
ATCGGCGAGGAGGAAGCCGTGGAAGCTTTGGAACGGGAATTTGCCCGTTTGAAAAAAAATACCGCGGACAGCCTGGCGCGGGCCGGCGTCCGGCATCAGTTGATCCGCATCGCCGACCTGAACCTGCAGGCCATCGCCCGCAAAAATGCGCAGGCGCAGAAAACAGCTTATGACAGCGCCATGTTTTTGGGTATCATCGCTACTTTCTGCGTTTTGATTGGTTTTGTTTTTCTGGTCAATTTCCCGGGTTATATCGCCAATCCGGTTCAACAACTGACGGAAGGCATTCAGGAAATTGCGCGGGGCAACTATGAGCAACGTATTCACCTGCGTCGCTCCGATGAGTTCGGCGCGCTGACCACCGCGTTCAATGAACTCGCCGCCAAACTCGACGACTACCAGCACAGCAACCTGGCGCGCCTGATGTTCGAGAAAAAACGCCTGGAAACCGTGATCGGCGCCATGCACGACCCGGTGATCGGCCTCGATGAAAGCCACAGGGTATTATTTGCCAATGAACCGGCTTTGTCTCTGCTGCATCTGTCGCCCGGACATCTGATCGGCAAGGATGCCCGTGAAGTGGCGCTCACCAATGACCTGTTGCGCGCCTTGCTTGCCCGCGCCGTCAAACCCGATACAGAACCGCTGAAAATTTTTGCCGACGGGAAAGAATCCTTTTTTATGCCGGAATCGATCGATATCGCGGTTCAAACCGGTAAAGCTGAAGGGGAGCAGGGTATCGGAAGGGTTTTGGTGTTAAAAAACGTAACCCAGTTCCGGGAGCGCGACGTGGCAAAAACCAATTTTATCGCTACTATTTCCCATGAACTGAAAACGCCCATTTCCTCCATCAAAATGGGACTTCGCCTCCTGGAAGACGAACGTATCGGCGGCCTGAATGAGGAGCAACGGCACCTGATGCGACAATTGGACGACGACGCGGGCCGCCTCCTGAACATTACGGGAGAATTGCTCAAAATAGCCCAGGCCGAAACCGGTAATATCCAGCTGAACCTGGAACCGGTGCATCCGGGCGAAATAATCGAAGCCGCCCGCGAGGTATTGACTGCACAAGCGCAGGAAAAACAGATAGACCTGGATGTAGCCCCTTTGCCCCAACCGGTAAAAATGGCCTTTGCCGATGCCGATAAAGCCGTATGGATATTGGTTAACCTGTTATCGAATGCGATCCGGTATTCGCCGGAAAAACAACCGGTAAAAATAACCGTGGACTACCGCGATGGCGCGATCCGGTTTACCGTACGCGACCGCGGTCCGGGCATTCCGGATATCTATAAAGAAAAAATATTCGAGCGGTTCTTCCGGATGCCCGGGGCCTTGCCCGGCGGCGCGGGCCTTGGTCTGGCCATCAGCCGGGAATTCGTGTGGGCGATGGGCGGCGAGATCGGCGTGGAAGATGCGCCGGAAGGCGGAAGCGCCTTTTGGTTTACTCTGCGGGCCGCCTCCTGAACGCGATCTCTAAACCTTCTAAATCTCCATAAACCCCATAAACCTTCATAAACCCTCATAAACCTTCATAAACCCTCATAAACCTTCATAAACCCCCATAAACCTTCATAAACCCTCATAAACCTCCATAAACCCTCATAAACCTCCATAACCTCCCTGACACCAGGGAGCGAAAATTCACGGAAAACCGTTTTGATTTTCCCTGATACCGGTGCTTGGAAAAAAGCCGGATTCGGGCAACTTTGCAGGCAGTAACTGTACCATCATTTCGTTTACCCTGTAACTTTTTTCCGATGACCCGCTTTTACCTTTTCGTTCTTGCTGCTTCCACCCTCTTATTCACCGGCGCCGGCTGCACCCACTACTACTATGCGCCCAATACCCTTCGTACGCCTTTTTTACAGCAACAACACGATGCCCAGATAAACCTGGGTTTGATCACCGGCGACGAATTCAGCGGCTACGAGCTCCACGGCGTATACAGCCCCCTGAAACACGCCGCCGTCATGGTCAATCACATGTATATTAATTCGGACGTCAGCGCGGGCAACGAATCGGGCAAAGGCCGGCTGACCGAAGTAGCCCTGGGCGCTTATTTCCCGGTGGGCAAATATTCGTCGTTCAGCCTGTTCGGGGGCTGGGGCGGCGGCGCCGTGATCAATACTTACGACCTGAATGTATCGTCAGACCTGCGGTTTCGCCGAACATTCCTGCAGCCTGCCTTCGCCTTTCAGGCCAAATGGGTGCGTTTCGGTACGGCAGTTCGTTTCAGCCGGCTGCAATACGTTCGGGGCGACGTGGACGTCGAGATCGGGGAGCCGGATCTGACGATCATCCGAAACATCGAACGCGATTCGCCTATCTTCTTACCGGAGACCGGTTTTTTTTGCGGTTTCGGTTACCGACCGTTCTGGGCTGATTTCCACCTGAACTTCAGCAATTTTATGAACACTTACGACCCCGATGAATACAACTTTGCCCAGGCCACCCTTGCTGTATCCTTCAGTTGCCAACTGGATCACTTTTGGCGAAAACGGGCCGCCAAACCCGGCGTTCGCTGATCCCGGGCAACGTTTACGAAACTTTGAAAGTTTCGTAAACGTAATTCCCAAGCCCGGCACTTTAAAAATACGGCTGCGCAAGCTTGAAAAAAAATTTAAAGTTCACCCAACCAGGCAGCCCTTTTGATGCGTCATTCGTCATAGTAGTGTCAGCGGTTTAACGCAACTTTAATACAAATTTGCAAAACCGGGGCATACCAGTTCTCCACAGAACCGCTATTTTTACAACGGTTTTTTCCTGCTACACCCGTACTCTTCACCAACATTAGTTTAACCATGCAAAAATTCCGTATCATTCTACCGCTGTTCGGCGCGCTGCTGCTGGCCGCCGCATGCAACAAGAAGGCAGACTTCAACTTCTATTATTATGAACCGCAAGACTACGCGCTGATCTCACAATACCTCGACCTGCCGGAAATTCCCGACGATTACCGTTCCGAACTTCCCATTCACATCGCCAGCCTGGGCCTGGCCGCCCGTCCGGTGGAACAGGACAAAGCCATTCTCGGCCGCGTGCTGTTTTATGACAAAAGCCTGTCGAAAGACGGCAGCGTTTCCTGCGCCAGCTGCCACAAACAGGAACTTGCTTTTTCCGACGACAAAAAAGTGAGCACCGGGGTGTTCAACCGCGCCGGCGACCGGAACTCCATCGCCCTGGGGTCGGTACTCAATTTCTCGGCCTATTACGGTACCGACCTGTTCGGCCCATCGGGTATTCCGTTCTTCTGGGACAACCGGGCCAACACCGCCACCGCGCAAAACATCGCTTCCATGACCAATCCCAAGGAAATGGACATGACCCACACAGATATCGTGAATGCCGTTCAGGGCAAACCCTACTACGCCCCCTTGTTCAAAATGGCTTTCGGCTCCGAAAACGTGACCAGCGACCGCGTATCGGAGGCTATCGCCGAATTCGTCAACGCGATTGGCTCGTACAAAAGCAAATTTGACAAAGAAGCGGCAAAGACCATTGGCTATAACGTGTACGCCAATGCCGAGTATAACAGCTTCTCCGGCTTTACTGCCCAGGAAAACGCGGGTAAAACCATCTATCTGAACAATTGCGCCTCCTGCCACAGCGAAACGCAAAGCCGGCCGATGAAGCTGCAGGCCAACAACGGCCTCGACCTGGCCAGCGCCGATAAAGGCGTAGGCAGCATCACCGGCAGCCCGTCCGACGAAGGCATGTTCAAAGTGCCACTGTTGCGCAACATTGCCCTCACGGCGCCTTACATGCACGACGGGCGTTTCGCTACCCTCGAAGAAGTGGTGGAACACTACAACTCCGGTATACAGGCACATCCAAACCTCAGCCCGGAACTCCGGCCCGGAGGCTCCGTTATGCGCCTGAACCTGAACGACAGCGAAAAACAAGCCCTGGTCGCTTTCCTGAAAACGCTGACGGATGAAGAAATGATCGCGGATACAAGGTTTTCGAATCCGTTCAAGTAAAAATGGGTTATGAGGGGGGGTATGAGGGTTTATAAGGTTTATAAGGTTTATAAAAGTTTATAAGGTTTATGAGGGTTTATAAGGTTTATAAGGTTTATAAGGTTTATAAGGTTTATAAGGTTTATAAGGTTTATAAATAAACCCTCATAAACCCTCATAAACCCTCATAAACCTCATAAACCTCATAAACCTCATAAACCCTCATAAACCCTCATAAACCCTCT
>CALEYM010000659.1 GCA_937926185.1 uncultured Bacteroidota bacterium
AAACCCTCTAAACCCTCTAAACCCTCTAAACCCTCTAAACCCAAATTCTACATCTTCGTTTTCCAATCCGCGATCGATTCTTCGTTCATGCGCGGATAGTCGGTGTTGCCGTCGGCTTTGGCCAGTTCGGTGCTTTTCTGGGCCGTGGCGATGGCGTCTTTATACATTTTGAGTTCGGCCAGGATATTGGCTTTCAGGCGCAGGATCCAGAATTTGTCGCCGCCTTTTTCCAGGCTGGCGTTCACCCATTCGAGGGCTTTTTTCATGTCTTTTTTCTCCTCGTAATAGTAGCGGGCGGCGGCGTAGTAATCGCCTGCTTTCGGGCCGGCCATAGTGGCGTCGATGTCGGCCATTACTTTGGTGTCGGTGTCCACTTTGATGGGGAACACTACTTTGGTGTTTTCCCAGGATATTTCGAGATCGGCGCCGTCGTTGCGCAGGTTGCCGATTTCGATGGTGAAGGTTTCAACTTTGGAAGACAGGGTTTGGGCCGGTACGGTAAAACGGGCGGCAACGTCGGTTTCCTTGAAATCTTTTGGTTGCGGGGCGCCCCAGATCGATGTGTTTTTGTAAAAAATGATGGTCCACGTCGTTTTTTCCGGGATGGTGTAGAGGGCATACGTACCTTTTTCCAGGGAAATGCCGGAGACCGCGGCTTTGTCGCTGAACGTCACCTTGGTGGAGGCATTAGCGCCTGTGCGCCACATTTCGCCGAAGGGCACGAGGTCGCCAAAAATTTTCCGGCCTTTGGCGCTGGGGCGGGAATATTCCACGTCCACATTGATCAGGCCTACGGCCTGCGACAATTTGCCGGTCGGGCTGGGCGAGGGCGTTTTGATTTGGGCGAAGCCGAAGGAGGCCGCCAGGAAGAAGATAAGGGTAGTTAAGATTGTCGATTTCTTCATGGTAAATGATATTTTTTCGGTGAAAACACCTGTGAGATGAAAAGGTTGGCAAAGGTATCGCTATTTCTTCTTCCCGCCCTTTTTTGCATCGAATATCCCCGGCATTTCCTTTTCTATGATTGCCTTCACGTCGGCCAGCGACAGGCTGCGCGCCTGATCTGAGGTCATTTTAGCGCCGTCCGCTTTGGGCAGATTGATGACTTCCTTGCCGAAACGGATAAAGGCCCCCCAGCGGCCGTTTTCGATGCTGATCTTTTCTTCCGGCCAGTGCTGGATGTAGCGGTTGGCTTCTTTTTCGATCTTGGATTCGATCAGTTCGATGGCCTGTTTTTCGGTGATGGTATCCAGATTCACTTTGGCCGGGACGTTCACGTACAGGTCGGCCCATTTCAGGAAGGGGCCGAAGCGGCCTTTGCCCTTGGTGATGGGCTGGTTCTGGTAGTGCCCAACCGGTTTGTCGGCCTGTTGTTTGGCATTGATAAGTTCGATGGCGCGGTCGAGGCTGACATCGAAGGGGTCTTCGCCTTTTGGCAGGGAGACGAACTGGGCGCCGTATTTTACATAAGGGCCGTAACGTCCGGTATTGACGGACACTTCTTCGCCGTTGTATTCGCCGAGTGTTTTGGGCAGGGCGAACCCGGCCAGGGCTTCTTCGAGCGTGGTGGTTTCGAGGGTGAGTCCCGGCTTCAGGTTGGCGTATTTCGGTTTTTCTTTTTTGCCCAATTCTTCGCCGGTGCCGATCTGCACCACGGGTTTACCCAGGCTGCTCATACGCACCAGCACCGTGCGGCCGGTTTCCGGGTCTTTGCCCAGGATGCGTTCGCCGCTGGCCCGTTCGGCTTCCGAGAGCGTTTTTTCCACATCCTGGTGGAACGGCTTGTAAAACCGGTCGATCATCTTCACCCAGTCCGTCTTGCCCTCGGCAATGTCGTCGAACTGGCGTTCGATGCCGGCGGTGAAGCCGTAGTTCATGATATTTTTGAAATAGGCATCGAGAAAATCGCTGACGATCACACCCATGTCGGAAGGGTAAAGCACGTTTTTTGTGGCGCCCGTAACCTCTTTGCCGGTAGATTTGCCGATCCGGTCGTTTTTCAGGGTCATGATCTGAAATACGCGTTGCTCGCCCTCGCGGCTGTCTTTTACCACGTATCCGCGGTTGGCTTCCATGATCTTGGTGATGGTGGGGGCGTAGGTGGAAGGCCGGCCGATGCCCAGTTCTTCCAGTTTTTTGACGAGCGCGGCTTCCGTGTAACGCGCCGGCGGGCGGGTGTAACGTTCGGTGGCGGTAAGATTGTCCAGCTCGAGTTTTTGACCGATTTTGAGCGGAGGCAGGATGCCCTGCGATTCTTCTTCGTCTTCGTCGGTGCTTTCAAGGTACACTTTCAGAAAGCCGTCGAATTTCAGCACTTCGCCTTCCGCCACCAGTTTGGCGGCGGGTTGTGTGCTGATATTGATATCAACCGTGGTTTTTTCCAGTTCGGCGTCGGCCATTTGGGAGGCCATGGCGCGTTTCCAGATGAGTTCGTAGAGGCGTTGCTCGTCGCGGTTGCCGCCGGCCGAGGGGTTTTCGGCATAAGTGGGGCGGATGGCTTCGTGGGCCTCCTGGGCCGAGTCGTTTTTAGTTTTATAGCGGCGTTCCTGGTGGTACCGTTGGCCGTATTGTTTTACAATTTCGGCGCCGATAGCCTGGATGGCCAGCTCGCTGAGGTTGGTGGAGTCGGTACGCATATAGGTGATAAAGCCCTGTTCGTACAGGCTTTGGGCCACCGACATGGTGC
Organism: uncultured Bacteroidota bacterium; assembly: GCA_937926185.1. GTDB lineage: Bacteria > Bacteroidota > Bacteroidia > Chitinophagales > Saprospiraceae > M3007. Next base: position 2,687 of record CALEYM010000659.1, read on the forward strand.
GGTTCACCGAGAAGCCCAGTTTGCGGCTGGCCTCCTGTTGCAGCGTGGAGGTGGTGAACGGCGGGGCCGGTTTGCGCCGGGTGGGGCGCACGTCGATGTTGCCGACCGCAAAATTAGCGCCGATACACTTTTGTAAAAATGCCTCGGCGCCGCTGGCAGTATCGAAGCGTTCGGGGCTTTCGGCGCGGAAGTTCACTACTTTGCCCTGGGCATTAGGGGCCAGGAAATCGGCGGTGATCCGGAAATAGGGCGTGATCTTAAAGTTTTGAATTTCCCGCTCCCGTTCCACGATGAGTTTCACGGCCACCGATTGTACGCGGCCAGCCGAAAGCTGCCCTTTGATTTTTTTCCACAACAACCCCGACAATTCCCAACCCACGAGCCGGTCGAGCACGCGGCGGGCCTGCTGGGCATTTACCAGGTTAAGGTCCAGCGTTCGCGGGTTTTGCACCGCTTTTTGGATGGCCGGTTTGGTGATTTCGTGGAAAACGATCCGTTTGGCGTTGCGGGCGTCGAGGCCCAGCACTTCGCAAAGGTGCCAGGAAATGGCTTCCCCTTCGCGGTCTTCGTCGGTTGCGAGCCATACTTCCCCGGCTTTCGAGGCGGCTTCCTTCAGGTCTTTAACCGCGCGGTGTTTATCCGGGGGAATGACATAATTGGGCTTGTAGCCGTTGTTGACATCCACGCCGAGGTCGTTGCCTTTTTCAAGATCGCGGATGTGGCCGTAGGAGGATTTCACGGAAAAATCGCTGCCCAGATACTTTTCGATGGTTTTTGCTTTCGCCGGAGATTCGACGATGAGTAGTTTTTTTGCCATAATCGGGGGCAAAAGTAATGGGATTTTAACAGCAAAGACAAGTTATTGCTTTTCTGTGCCTCCTTTTGGCGTCAGCACGTCGGAGGGAGCGGCTTTGGGCGATGGGTTTTGAGCGGGCTTGGCCGGTTTAGGCGAAGCGCTGTCGGGCCGCGGGCGTTGGCGGGTTTCTTCCTTCAACACCTCCCCATCTTTGATTTCTTCTTTCCAGGCGGCTTTCCGTTTTTCGCGAAAATAAATGGCGAGTTCTTTAATGACTACCGGCCTGTCGTTGAGGCGCCGGTGAAAGGCCAGGATCAAAAAATCGGCCATATCGTCGGGGTAGGTGACGCCGGCGCTGCGCAGGTAGTGCGACAAGCGGGAACCCTCGTAAAAACTCCAGTTCACGATCATCCATTGGCCCAGACGGTTGTGCATGACCTGAATAACGCTGTCTTCGGGGATGGATTTGAATTTAAGTTTTGATTCCGGGGAAGTGAGTTTATCCAGCTGCGCCAGCGCGTCGTCCATATTTTTCGGGATGTAAATCCCGTGCAACCGGTCTTTTTTAATCCGTTCCTGGTACTGGCGTTCGAATGCCTTATCGTCGGAGGGCGGGTCGTATTGTTGAGCGATAATGGGATTAAGACTGGCGCCGGCGGCAACAATCAGTGAAAATAACACGAAGCGGATTTTCATAGTCTTTGCGGACATTTGTGTTTTAAAACTGT
>CALEYM010000660.1 GCA_937926185.1 uncultured Bacteroidota bacterium
ATAAACCCCTCATAAACCCCTCATAAACCCTCATAAACCCCTCATAAACCCCTCAATTCATCCGTATCTCATCATCCCCGCCTTCAAAAAACCGGTATTCGCCGAGTTGGTATTCCGATTGGGGAATGATGCGCACCCATTTGTTATATTTAAAAAACCAGCGCATCGGTTTATTGGGCAGGCCTTTTTTCAAATACGCCTCTATATAAGGATGTACGCGCAGGGACAACGGGGCTTTGGGGCGCGACTGCATCACAAACTCCAGGTCGCGTTCTATGTCGTCGGTAAGAAGAATAGTGGCGTTCACTTTGCCCGTGCCGCCGCAGGAGGGGCACACTTCGGCGGTGTCCATCATCACTTCCGGGCGGGCGCGTTCGCGGGTGATCTGCATGAGACCGAACTTCGACAGCGGCAGAATGGTGTGCTGCGAACGGTCTTTGCGCATAAAATCCTCCATGGCCTTGGCGAGCTGGCGTTTGTGATCGGCGTTCTTCATGTCGATAAAATCGACGATGATGAGGCCGCCAATGTCGCGCAGGCGGATTTGCCGGGCGATTTCTTCCGCCGCTTCCAGGTTGACGTTGAAGATCGTTTGTTCCACGTCGCCGGTAGTCATTTTGTGGCCGCTGTTCACATCGATGACGTGCATGGCTTCCGTTTTTTCGATCACGATGTAGGCGCCGCTGCTCATCGTAGCTGTTTTGCCAAAAGAGGCTTTGATCTGACGGGTGATGCCGAAGGCTTCGAATACGGGTTTGTTGCCGTTGTAAAACTGCACGATCCCGACCTGGTCGGGGCTGATGGATTGCAGGTAAGATTTGATATCGGCGTGCAGGTCTTTTTCGTTCACCACGATCCGGCTGAAAGAGTCGGTCAGCAGGTCGCGCAGTACGCTGGCGGGTTTGTCGAGTTCGCTGAGCAATTTGGCCGGGGGTACCACGGTTTTCAATTGACGGTAAATGTCTTCCCATTTACCCACCAGGTGCATGAGTTCCTCGTGCAGTTCCTGCACTTTTTTGCCCTCGGCTGCGGTACGCATAATAATGCCGAAGCCTTTTGGCCTGATGCTTTCGGCCAGGGTGTGGAGGCGTTTGCGTTCCTCGTTGCTGGCAATTTTTTTCGATACGGTAACCGTATCGGAAAAGGGGGAAATGACCATGTAGCGTCCCGGCAGGTTCAGTTCGCAGGACAAACGGGGGCCTTTGGTGGAGATCGGCTCTTTCAGAATCTGCACCAGCACGGGCCAGCGTTTGTTGAGTACCTGGTCCACCTTGCCGGTTTTGACGATTTCTTCTTCGAATTTGAAATTGTCCAGCTTATGGGTGTTGATGCTGCCGCCCATGACGCCATTGGTCCATTTGACGAGCGAGCGCAGTTTAGGGCCCAGGTCGGTGTAATGCAGGAAAGCATCTTTGCGGTGTCCGATATCGATGAACGCCGCATTAAGTCCCGGCATCATCTTGCGGATTTTGCCGATGAGGATGTCGCCAACAGTGAAATTGTTGTTCGTTTTCTGGTAATGGAGTTCAACGAGCTTGTCGTTTTCCAGCAACGCCATCTCCACTCCCGTGGCACTGGCATTGATAATAAGTTCTTTTTCCACGATGGATACAGTGGTTTTCAACAGGCACAGTACGCGCCGACTTACTACGGTGCGGGCGTCAAAGGGGGACCGTCGGTTAGCGCCAGCCGCGGCTGTTTATCCGTGCGGAACAGCGGCCTATATCGGCAAGGAGAGTGGCAGGCGGCTTCGTTTTGTTTCGGGCGGTTTGGCCGGCTGTAAAATGAAAAAGTTTCACGGTTTTTCCGGGAAGGCACGGGCTTGCCGATAATTGCGATGAAAAAGCGGGACAGAAGCGGTTTAGAAGGTTTAGAAGGTTTAGAGGGTTTAGAAGGTTTAGAGGGTTTAGAAGGTTTAGAGGGTTTAGAAGGTTTAGAGGGTTTAG
>CALEYM010000661.1 GCA_937926185.1 uncultured Bacteroidota bacterium
CGTGCACGGTGACGTACACCTGGAAATCGGATACTGAAAACCCGCAGTTCACGGCTTGCCCGACGGCAGCGATCGACCTGGGCTGCAACCCGGCCCTGCCCAATGAGGACAAGGCAAAAACGGACGCTGGCCCTGCGACGGACAACTGCGGCACGCCGGTGAAATCGGCGGTGGGGGGCGCGATCACGGGTACCTGCGTGAAGACGCAAACCTGGACGGTGACGGCCACGGACGGCTGCAACAACACGGCGACGTGCACGGTGACGTACACCTGGAAATCGGATACGCAAAAGCCGGAGATTGCGGATATCGCCGACTATACGATCCCCGGCTGTAACCCGGCCTGGCCGAACCTGAGCACCACCTGGACTGACAACTGCGCCGGCAGCGGCAGCGTCAGCGGCACGGCCGGCACGGTGTATTCGAGCGGTTGTTTGCAATGGCGCACCTACACTTTTACCAAAACGGATGCCTGTGGCAATACGGATGTGGAAACGACAAAAGTGACGAGGACGTATGATGTCACGAAACCGGTGTTTGTCAGCGGCGTACCCGCCAATATCACGGTGCAATGCAACAACGTGCCGGCGCCGGCCAACCCGGTAGCGACGGACAACTGCGATCCCTCGGTAGAAATTACCTATAAAGAAACCAAGGCGAACGGCGCCTGCGTCGACTCCTACGTGCTGACACGCACCTGGACGGCCAAAGACGACTGCGGCAACACCAAAACAGCCACGCATAAGATCACCGTGGTGGACAACCAGAAACCTTACTTTACCTGGGTGCCCCAGAATGTGACGGTGGAATGCTCGGGCTGCTGCGGGCCGGATATCCCGGTGGAACAGCCGACGGCTGCCGACAACTGCGATGCCTCGGTCACGATCGCGTATCTGGGCGAAGTGTGTACCTACTTCAATTGCCCGGCCAACCGGCAACTGAAGCGCACCTGGAAAGCGACGGACAACTGCGGCAACTGGACGACCGCCGTGCAACTGATCGATATTCGTGACACCAAGGCGCCGACTTTTACCTACGTGCCGCCGTCCGTCACCATCGAATGTAGCGACCTGTTCCCGGTAAATCCGGGTTCGCCGACGGCCACCGACGACTGCTCCGGTTATGTGCAAATCACTTTCAACGGCCAGAGCAGCGCGCCGGGCGACTGTCCGCAGGAATACACCGTGACGCGCAAATGGACAGCCGCCGACGAATGTGGCAACACCGTGACGGCTACACAAACCATCACGGTACAGGATACGCAGGCGCCCACCTTCAACGACGCCCCGGCCGACGTGACGGTGATGTGCGGCATGGTACCCAACGTGCCCATTGTGACGGCGACCGACAACTGCGACACCTACGTACCGGTAACCTACCTGGGCGAAGTGAACAACGGGCCGAACTGTCCGTATACGATCACGCGCCGCTGGACGGTGACGGACGACTGCGGCAACCCCCGCACGCACACGCAGACCATCTATGTGGGTTCGCTGCCCGTAGACGGGCCTGACGATCCGGAACTGCGCGCCGGCAAACAAACGGAAAGCCTGGGTAACCATGTCTTTGCCGTGTCGCTGGCGCCTAACCCGGCGCTGGACGAAGTGTGGGTGTCCTTTGAATCGGACTCGGAAGGAGAAGCCACCCTGCGCTTGTTCGACCTGAGCGGACGGCTGGCGGTGCAACAAGCATTTACCGCGATTGTGGGCACGAACCGCTACCGGCTCGATCTGTCGGGTCTTGCGGGCGGCGGCATGTACAGCGTACACCTGCTGGTGGGCGACCGCCAGGCGGTGGAGCGGCTGGTGGTGATGAAGAATTGACGGTGGAATTACGAGTACTTATGATTTGCTGCCGGGTTCCGGAGCCGTTTTGGCGCCGGAACCCGGCAGTTTTTTTTACTATCCGGTTGCGGGCGCCGGGTGTGAATGGGCGGGAAATTATCCGTATTAACAATATATACCCGGCCGGTTATAGTAAAGAAACCATTCAGATGGAAGTCTTTTCCGGGGTTTTTGTATGCCGGGTTGGTAACGCCGCGGGGCATTGTGGCGCGGAAAATGGCGCCGCCTCGGTAATCTGCTTTGGGTATTTAATATTAAATTTTTAGCAAGCTAACCCGGCGAGTCAAAAGTTAAACCTATGTTTGATGCGCTGAAAAGCAAGTTGCTTCTTTCCTTTAGCCGGTTTCATTATCAAACTATTATGACGAAAACAGTACAACTGTCTAATGGCCTTCCAATCGGCCATGGCGATCCGCTTTCCGGAATCCCGAATGCCTCCAGCCCTATAGCCGTCAACTTAAGGATTTTGACATGGTTCTCCGCCCTTTTCATACTCCTGGTTGTGATGGGTTTGGCCCAACAGGGCTGGAGCCAGGTGGTCATTGGCGGATGGAACACCAGCGCCTTGCCGGGTGGATTAAATGATTTTGGACCCAGTCCTTATGCTGCGACCGAAACTGCCGCTAATGTGACCGTCGGCGGTTTTACCCGGGGATCAGGTATTGCAACAACCGGTACCGCTGCTGCAAGTGGATGGGGAGGCACGAGTTGGGGCACATCATTTAATAATGGCGACTCCAGCGTACTGTTCAATGACTTTTTCACCTTCACCGTCAAAGCAAATGCAGGATATACCCTGTCGCTAAGCTCCATTGGCCCGTTCGATTACCGGCGTTCCGCTACCGGGCCGCTTTTCGCTGAGATTCAATATCAAATCAATGCAGGCGCCTACTCGCTGATTACCACTGTCAGTCTCCCAAGCACCTCGACCAGCGGGGCTTCGGTTGGTTCTACCGATTTGTCTGGTATCCCTGCGCTGCAAAATTTGCCGTCGGGCAGCACTGTGACTTTCAGAATTGTACCTTTTCGCGCTACAAGTACAGGAGGCACCTTTTACATTTTCGATACAGGCGCCTCTACGGCGAACGATTTTGCCGTGAACGGCACTATTTGCGCATTGCCAAGTTGCAGCATATCGGGCCCGGATTTTGTGTGCAACAACACTTCCGGCATCACCTACACCGCTCCCGCAGACATGAACTCCTATAACTGGAGCATCGGCGGCGGCGGCTCGATACCGGGCTCCACCACGGATCAGTCGGTTTCGGTGACGAGCGGTAATTATCTGAACGACTATACCGTTTACCTGACGATTACCGATGACAACGGATGTGCCAACAGTTGCTCCAAACAAAGTTTTATTTATTTATTTAAGCCGCCAGCTGACATCACGATCAATCCCAATCCTGCCTGTTTCGGCGCTACTTTAGACCTTTCGATTGCGGCTGCCTCGAGCAGCACAGTGTCCTGGAGCGGCGAGGGCATCACCGACCCCGACGGCACTTTCATCCCCGACGGCTTCGGCGGATTCTATAACCAAACGACCGCCATCCCCACAACCACCGGTCCGCATACGTATAGCGTAACCGTGGCAGCCGATAACGGCTGCTCCAATACCGGCACGGCTACCGTGACGGTGAATCCCAGGCCGGCGGCGCCCAGCTGTCCTACGAATTCCTCGGTTTGCCTGAATACGCCGGCATATCCCCTCACCGGCGGCAGCCCGGGCGGCGGCGCTTACAGCGGTCCGGGTGTGAGCGGGGGGAATTTCAATCCCGCCGCGGCAGGAGCGGGCACACACACCCTCAAGTACACGGTGACGGACGGGAATGGCTGTTCGAACAGCTGCACCTTTACCATTACGGTAAATTCCCCACCTGCCTGTTCCATCACCTTTACCAACCCGCCACCATGGGGGCAGGATTCGGCTTGCGCCAATTCGACAGGCAACATATACTCCGCCCCCGCCGGCATGGATGCCTACAGTTGGAACCTGGTTGGCAGCGGGATGATCACCAGCGCCACCAACGGTTCTTCGGTGACGGTGACCGCCGGAACCAGCGATTACTACCTATACGTCACCATCACGGACGATAACGGTTGTGTTTCCTCCTGTCTCGACGAAACTCCGGTAAAAGATGCGCCGACCTGTACCGTGAACGGCCCTTCTTCCGTCTGCAGCAATTCGACGGGTAATGTGCATACCGTAACTACCGATGGATTAACCTACACCTGGGGCATCAGCGGCGACGGGATGATTACCAGCGCCACCAACGGCAGTTCGGTAACCGTAACGGCCGGTGCTTCGGGCGCCTACACGGTCAGTGTAACGACTGTAGGGTCCAATTTCTGCCCTTCCACTTGTTCGCAGACCGTGACCATAGAGGCTTGTTGTGAATTCATAGCCGGCTGCCCGACCAACAACAATCTGGGTACTTATAACTGTAATACCCTTGGGAATATTCCGGCGATGCCGGCGACCCTGGCCAATCTTCAGGCGCCGCCGTACAATATAAACATTGGCGCAAACCCTTGCGGCCCGGTCAAATTCACGGCATCCGATAACGCCACGCCCAATGTTTGTTCGCCCTCCAACCAGACGATTACCAGAACCATCTTTATTTGGGAAGATGCTGATGACGATGGCGAATACGTCACCGATGAACCATCAACAACCTGTACCTATACTTTTGTTGTGCAGGCAGACCTTACGGGCCCGTCGATTAGTTGCCCAAATAACATCACGGTGGAATGTGAAGCCGTAATACCGGCCTGCCCGGCCAACTTCGCGGCCTTCGACGCACTGCCCGGCGCCTCGGCCTCGGACAACTGCGACGATAACCTGGCCTACGCCTGCACGACCGGCCCGCTGACCGGCGGCGCCTGCGGAGGCACGATCATCCGGGAGCACAAAGTGACGGACGATTGCGGCAACACCAATACCTGCAACCAAACGATCACGGTGGACGACAACACCAATCCGCGGTTCACGGCATGCCCCGGTTCAACGTTTAACCTGGGCTGCAACCCAGCCCTGCCCAACGCCGACAAGGCAAAAACCGATTCCGGCCCGGCGACGGACAACTGCGGCACACCCACAAAATCAGCGGTCGGCGGCGCGATCACGGGTACCTGCGTGAAAACGCAAATCTGGACGGTGACGGCTACCGACGGTTGCGGCAACACGGCAACCTGCACGGTCACCTACACCTGGAAATCGGATACGCAAAAGCCAGAGATTGCGGACATTGCCGACTCTACGCTTACCGGCTGTAACAAAACCTGGCCGACGCTGACCACCACCTGGACGGATAACTGCGCCGGCAGCGGCAACATCAGCGGCACGGCCGGTACGGTGCAGTCGAGCGGTTGTTTACAATGGCGCACATACACCTTTACCAAAACGGACGGCTGCGGCAATACCGATGTGGAAACGACAAAAGTGACGAGAACGTATGACGTAACGAAACCCCTGTTCGTCAGCGGCGTACCGGCCAACATCACGGTGCAATGCAACAACGTGCCGGCGCCCGGCAACCCGGTAGCGACGGACAACTGCGACCCCTCGGTGGATATTTCGTTTATGGAAACGCGCACCAACGGGGCATGCCCCGATTCATACGTGCTGATACGGAAATGGACTGCCACCGACGACTGCGGCAACACCAAAACCGCCACGCACAAGATCACGGTGGTGGACAACACGAAACCTTACTTCACCTGGGTACCCCAGAATACGACCGTGGAGTGCTCCGGCTGCTGCGGACCGGATATTGCAGTGGAAACACCCACGGCTGCCGACAACTGCGACGTTTCGGTCACGGTTACGTACCTGGGCGAAGTGTGCACGTACTTCAACTGCCCTGCCAACCGGCAGTTGAAACGCACCTGGAAAGCGACGGACAACTGCGGCAACTGGACCACCGCCGTGCAACTGATCGATATCCGGGATACCAAGGCGCCCGTATTTACCTCGGTGCCGGCCCACGCCACCATCGAGTGCAGTGATTTGGCGCCACAGACCGGGCAGGCTACGGCCACCGATGCTTGCAGCGAATATGTGCAGGTCACGTTTTTGGGTACTTCAAGCAATGCGGGCGACTGCCCGCAGGAATACGTCCTCCTGCGAACCTGGCGCGCTACCGACGAATGTGGCAATTCGGTGACGGCTACCCAGACGATCACGGTGCAGGATACCCAGGCGCCGGTGTTCAACAACGCCCCGGCCGACGTCACGGTGATGTGTGGCATGGTACCCGACGTACCTATTGTGACGGCTACGGACAACTGCGATACCTACGTGCCTGTGACCTACCTGGGCGAAGTGAACAACGGCCCGAACTGTCCTTACACGATCACACGCCGCTGGACGGTTACGGATGACTGCGGCAACCCGCTGACGCATACGCAAAACATTTATGTAGGCGCAGCGCCCATTGACGGGCCGGACGAGCCGGAACTGCGCGCAGGCAATTTAACGGGACGCCAGAGTAAGCTCGCCTTTGCCGTGTCGCTGGCGCCTAACCCGGCCCTGGAAGAAGTGTGGGTGTCGTTCGAATCGGAATCGGAAGCAGAGGGGACCCTGCGCTTGTTCGATCTGAGCGGACGGCTGGCGACCCAACAATCCTTTACCGCGCTTATGGGCACGAACCGCTACCGGCTAGACTTGTCGGGTATAGCCAGTGGCGGCATGTACACCCTGCACCTGCTGGTGGGCGACCGCCAGGCGGTGGAGCGGCTGGTGGTGATGAAGAATTGACGGGGAGTACGGCTTGTGTCAATACGATGATCAGGATGCTTTTCAGCACGGCAAGCCAGTGGGGTCTTCCCATCAGCTGTATGTTGGCCCAGGCTACGTAGGCGGTCCACAGGGAAAAATACAGCAAAAGCACTTTGTTGTAATGTTCCCGGGAAAAAATGATGTTGATATGTTCGGCGACAAAAGCCGAATTTCTCTGACATCGGCGAAAGGTATTAAAGATTCCTGTTCCGGTAACTTCAGCCAGGGATCGCATGACCGGGTAAGCGCAAAATCCTTGTTTTTTGAACATTTATTGGCCTGCTCCCCTTTTTCCGGGAGCGCAAAACCCTTGTTTCGGTGGATTGCCGGGCTGCCGGCCATGCGGCCACTTTTGCATTGTCCAAACGGACAAAGTTAAGTTCACCTATCCTAAATTGAAAAAACGATGAAACATTTCAAAGTGCTTTCGATGGCGCTGCTTTGCGTCCTGCTTCAGGTTCCTGTTTTTACCCAATCAAACGAACAAAAAATACGCGCCGCCTACGATGCGCTCAACCGCAAAGACTGGAACGCGTTTGCCGCGCTGTGCGATGAAAAAAATTACCGCGACGTAGGGGTTGCCCCCGTGCCGCTTGTGGGAGTAAATGAAGCGCTGGCAGCGTACAAACAATTTTTTGACGCTTTTCCCGATCTCCGGATTGCCGTGAACGAAATCGCGCCGCTCGGTCCTACCCGTTACCTGCTGCGCGTTACCCTCAGCGGTACCAACACCGGCGCGCTGATGGGCATGCCGCCGACGGGCAAACGGATGCAGTACGACGATTGCGACCTGGTGGAATTCGACGCTGCCGGAAAAATTGTTCACCACCAACCGACCAAAGGCGGCCCCGAAGTATTCCGTCAACTTGGTATTGATCCGCAAACCGC
>CALEYM010000662.1 GCA_937926185.1 uncultured Bacteroidota bacterium
CAACATCTAAACACCTAAATTGAAACCTCACATCCATCGAAAATTTCTACTTTCACCCAAAAAATTTAAGCAAATGAAACCATTCATCCCCCTCCTTGTCCTCTCCCTTGGCGCCGCGGGGCTTTCCGCCCAAACCGAAGCCCGCCTGTTCCGCATGCCCGACGTTTCGGCCACACAAATTGCCTTCGTATACGGCGACGACATCTGGATCGCGCCCAAACAGGGCGGCACGGCCGTGAAACTCAGCTCGCCGGAAGGCAGCGAAATGTTCCCGCGGTTTTCGCCCGACGGCAAAACCATCGCTTTCACCGGAAACTACGACGGTAATCCCGATATTTATACCCTGCCCGTGAACGGCGGCATACCGCAACGGGTAACCCACCACGGCATGGCCGACGTGTTGCAGGACTGGTTCTCCGACGGGAGACACCTGTTGTACAGTTCCAGCATGCACAGCGGCAAGCAGCGGTTTTCGCAGTTTTACAAAGTGCCCGTCGCGGGCGGCCTGCCCGAAAAAATGCCGCCGGCCTACGGCGAGTTTGCCTGTTTTTCGCCCGACGGCGGTAAACTGGCCTTCGTCCTGAAATCACAGGCCTACCGCACCTGGAAACGGTACCGCGGCGGCACGGCAGCCGATATTTACACGTTCGACCTCAGCACTTTTGCATCCGAAAACATCACCCAAAACGACGCCAACGACGAGTTCCCGATGTGGCACGGCGACAATATTTATTACCTCTCCGACGCCGGCCGCGAACAGCGCTACAACATCTGGGCGTATAACGTCAATACCAAAAAACGCCGGCAGATCACGCAGTTTAAAGACTTCGACGTCATTTTTCCGGCTTTGGGGCCGGAGGAGATCGTTTTTACCGCCGGCGGTAAAATGTATTTATTGAACCTCTCCAAAGAAACCCAATCGGAAGTGAATATCCGGATCACCGACGATTTTACGGCCGTAAAACCGCGCCGGGAAGACGTCCGGAAATTCGCCCGCAATTACAGCCTGGCGCCCGACGGCAACCGCCTGCTGGTGGAGGCCCGCGGCGAAATATTCAACGTACCGGCACAAAAAGGATTTACCTCCAACCTATCTCAAAACAGCGGCTCGGCGGAACGTTTTCCGGCCTGGTCGCCCGACGGCCGCTACGCCGCCTGGTGGTCCGACAAAAACGGCGAATACCAGTTGGTTCTGCACGACCTCACCCGGCCCAACGCCGCTGAAACCCTGACCAGTTTCACGTCCGGCTTCCGCTACAATATCTATTGGTCGCCCGACAGTAAAAAACTGGTTTTTGTGGATCAGGCCATGAAAATTCAGGTGTACGACCGCGAGGCCCGGACAACTGCCGTTGTCGACCAGGCGCCCGACCTGTTCGAAGGCGGCCTGCAGGGTTTCCGCGTGTCGTGGTCGGCCGACAGCCGCTGGGTGGCTTACGAAAAGAGCCAGGACAACGGCAATCCGGCCCTGTATATTTACGATACGCAGGCCAGGCAAAGCAACCAGGTTACTTCGGGCTTTTACCCCGATTACCATCCGACCTTCGACCCCAACGGGAAATACCTGTACTTTATTACCAACCGCAATTTCGCGCCGGCATACAGCGAGTTTGAAAACGCTTTTATTTACAACAAATCCGCTCAACTGGCCGTCGTAACCCTGCAACGGGACAGTCTGTCGCCTGTTTTTATCCAAAATGATACGGTGGCTGTAAAGGCCGGCATAAGCGCGCAAACCAAGGAAGCCGAAGCGGAGAAAAAAGAAGACGACAAAGAGAAAAAAGAAGAAAGCGTAAAACCGGTCAATATTGACTTTGACCGGCTGGAGCAACGGGTGGTCATTTTGCCGCCCAAAGCGGGGAACTATGGCAATTTGTCGGTGAGCGGAAAAAAACTGTTGTACCTGACGGTCATGCCGCAACCGCCTGCCGACGGCCCCGGCCTGGCCCTGAAGTATTTCGACTTCGAGGCCCGCGAGGAAAAACAAATCGCGGACGGCATCAGCGGTTACGAACTTTCTGCCAATGGCAAAAAGGTGTTGCTGCTCAAAAGGGACCAATTGGCCGTGGTAAACCCCGAACCCGATCAGAAAATGGACAAACCGGTGCCGCTCGATAAACTGGAAATGGATCTCACCCCGCGCGACGAGTGGCAGCAAATTTTCAACGACGTGTGGCGCCTGGAACGCGATTATTTTTACGACGCCAGCCTGCACGGCGTCGATTGGCCGGCACTCCGCAAACGATACGGCGAACTGGTATCTTATGCCGCCAGCCGCAGCGATATCAATTTCCTCATCGGCGAACTGATTGGCGAACTGAATGCCTCCCACACTTACCGCGGCGGCGGCGACATGGAAACGCCCAAACAAAAAGCCACCGGCTACCTCGGCGTCGACTGGGCACTGGAAAACGGTTTCTACCGCATCAAAAAAATCGTGCGCGGGGCGCCCTGGGATACCGAGGTGCGTTCGCCGCTGGATGCGCCGGGACTTCGCGTACGGGAAGGCGATTTCGTGCTGGCCGTAAACGGCCGTGCCCTGAATGCCACACGCGATCCCTGGGAGGCTTTCGAAGGGCTGGCCGGCACGACTGTAGAACTCACCGTGAACAGTAAACCAGGCTGGGACGGCGCCCGGAACATCACCATCGTGACCTTGTCCGACGAAACGCGCCTGCGCAACCTCGCCTGGATCGAGGAAAACCGGCAGATGGTGGACCGCGTTTCGGGCGGCAGGATAGGTTATATCTACGTGCCCAGCACCGGTATCGACGGCCAGAACGAACTGGTGCGCATGTTTTACGCGCAGTGGAACAAGGAAGGCCTGATCGTCGACGAACGCTTCAACAACGGCGGCCAGATACCCGACCGTTTTATCGAACTGCTCAACCGCAAACCCCTCGCCTTCTGGGCTGTGCGCGACGGCAAAACCTGGCAGTGGCCGCCGGTGGGACATTTCGGGCCGAAAGCCATGCTGATCAACGGCTGGAGCGGCTCGGGAGGCGACGCTTTTCCGGATTATTTCCGCAAAGCCGGCCTCGGCCCGCTCATCGGTACCCGCACCTGGGGCGGGCTGATCGGTATCAGCGGTTCGCCACAACTCATCGACGGCGGAAATGTCACCGTGCCTACTTTCCGGATGTACAATCCCGACGGTAGCTGGTTCAAGGAAGGCTATGGCGTAGACCCCGACATCGAGGTGCCGGAAGACCCCACGGCGCTGGCGCAGGGCAAAGACCCCCAACTGGAACGCGCGATAGAGGAAGTGATGGCTAAGTTGAAAGGCGCCAAACCGGCGATACCGCCGCGACCGGCGAAAGAGAACCGGGAGTGAGGGAAGGGTTGATTTGTTGATTTGAGGGCCCTGCGCTTTGCCCCTCAAATCAACAGATCAACAAATCAGCAGATTCACTAATTCAACTGAAAAGCCTTCTGTATATCCCCAACGGCGTCCAGTTTCTCCCAGGTAAACGTCTCCACCTCCCGTTTTTCCGGCTTGCCGTTGCCGATGAGCACCGTTTTCTTTTGCGGTTCGCGGCCAAAGTGGCCGTAGGCTGCTGTTTCGGAAAAGATCGGGTTTTTCAGGCCGTAACGTTTTACGATAGCGGCCGGGCGCAGGTCGAAGATTTTCAGGAGCCGCTGAGCAATTTCGCCGTCGCTCAAGCCTTTTATTTTGCAAGTGCCGTAGGTATTGACATACAGGCCGACGGGTTTGGAAACGCCGATGGCGTAGGCCACCTGCACGAGCGCCTGACTGCACAGGCCCGAAGCTACAAGATTTTTGGCGATATGCCGGGTAGCATAAGCGGCGGAACGGTCGACTTTTGAAGCGTCTTTGCCGCTGAAAGCGCCGCCGCCGTGCGCGCCTTTACCGCCGTAGGTATCCACGATGATTTTGCGGCCCGTGAGGCCGGTATCACCGTGCGGGCCACCGATGACGAATTTGCCCGTGGGGTTGATGTAGTATTGGATGTCGTTGGAAAAGAGGCGCTGCAGGCGTTTGGGCAGGCTTTTTTTCACACGCGGGATAACAATGCGTTGAATGTCGCGGGCGATCTGCTCCTGGCTGGCGTTTTCGTCATGCTGGGTGCTGACAACAATGGTGTCGATTTTTTTCGGCACATGTTTGTCGGTGTATTCGATGGTTACCTGGCTTTTGGCGTCGGGGCGGAGGTATTTCATCTGTTTGCCTTCATGACGAATGGCGGCCAGTTCGCGCAGGATGCGATGGGCCAGGTCGAGGGCCAGGGGCATGTAGTTGTCGGTTTCGCTGGTGGCATAGCCGAACATCATGCCCTGGTCGCCGGCGCCCTGCTCGTTTTCGTTTTTCCCTACGTCCACTCCCTGGGCGATATCAGGGCTCTGCTCGTGTATGGCGCTGATAACGCCGCAGCTTTTGGCCTCAAACTGGTATTCGGCACGCGTGTAGCCGATGCGTTCGATAGTACGGCGCGCGGTTTCCTGTACGTCCACGTAGGCGTGCGAACGCACTTCGCCGGCCACCACCACCAGGCCGGTGGTCACCAGCGTTTCGCAGGCTACCTTGGAGTTGGGGTCCTGGCGGAGAAACTCGTCGAGTATGGCGTCGCTGATCTGATCGGCAATTTTATCGGGATGTCCTTCGGATACGGATTCGGAAGTGAAAAGGTATGACATGTGAAAGTTATGAGTTATGAGTTATGAGTTATGAGTTTCAGCCGTTTGAGCGTTGAAAACAACTCAAAACTCATCCCGAGACCTCGGGAAGAAACTCAAAACTGTAAAAGCGGCGCAAAGGTAGGTATTACCTGGCGGAAAAACGCGAGGCGAATAAAAAATGGCAGGGAAAGATGGAGCGCGCGCCGTACCTGATTGGCGTTTTACATTTCTTCCAAAATGCTGTCAATCTCCTTAAACGCCTGCAAATCCTTGATCACATACTGCACGGCCCCGCTGGCAATGGTTTGCAGAGCCACGCCGTAGTGCTCCTGGGCTGATAACATGATGACTTTTTGGTCGGGTGCATTCTTGTGAATGGCTTGCAGGATTTCCAGCCCGTTTTTGGCGCCGGGCACGTTGGAATCCAGGTAATAATCGAGGATGATGACATCGGGGCTTTCGCCGAGGCGTTCGAGGCATTCTTCGCCGGTACCGAAGGTGGCAACGGTGTAAGACCCCTGCTCTTCCAGGTGGTCGGCCAGCATGGCGGCGAACATTTTATCGTCGTCTACTACAAATATTTTCTTTTTGCTATCTTCCATGACTCCAGGTGTTTTGCCGGCGAAGGTATGGATAAGAACAGGATTTTACATCAAATAAGACTGAAAGACCGGCACAGAATGCCGGATAGCTGCCAGCAAACGCTCAACCTGATCTGCCAGCAAGACCTTATCCGCCGCCCCCTCTTTTACCACCGTCTCAATAGCCTGTGCCAGCTCGGCCGCATCGCCCATGCCGATCATCCGCAGTTGCGGTTTGATGGTATGCACGGCGCGGCGCAGGGCATCGCGGTCGCCAGCGGCCAGGGCCGTTTCGATATTGGGTATTGCCGCGGCTGCCGATTCAAGATACAAACCGATATATTTCTGCATACGCGCGGAGTTGCCGCCGGTGAGTTGTTCGAGGAAGGCGAGTTGGGGTGCGGCATCAGGTTTGGGCGATCCGGCTCCGGGGTTTTCCGCTTCGTCGCCCTCCTCTTCTCCCGCGGGCGGAATTTGCCCGTTGGACGTTTTTACCGTCATCAGGGCGCCGAGCAATTCGGCTTCCTTAAAAGGCTTGGGCACACAGGCGTTCATGCCGGCGCTCAGGCATTTTTTCACCTCTTTGTTGGTCACGGATGCCGTAAAGGCGATAATGGGTACTGACCCCGCTGGCCCCGGCAATTCCCGGATCGCGCGGGTTGCCTCCAGACCGTCCATCACCGGCATCGTTACGTCCATCAACACCGCGTCGTAGGGTTGCGAACTGACCCGTTCCAAGGCTTCCTGACCGTTTTCCACGGCGTGTACGACTACGTCGGGGATGAGCATTTCCAGGGTTTCGATGGCGACGACCTGGTTGAAATAATTGTCTTCGGCCACGAGGATGCGCATACCGCGCAGTGCTTCGGCGGCGTCGGCGGCGCTGGTTTCGGGTTTGCGATGGCCTGCTCCGATAGCCAGTTCAAGATTGACGCCGAACGTGGAGCCGGAGCCCGGCGTACTTTCCACGTCGATGCTGCCGCCGAACAGCTCCACCAGTTGTTTGGAAATAGACAGGCCGAGGCCGGTACCACCGTACTTGCGGGTGGTATCGCTGGAAGCCTGGCGGAAGCTTTCGAACACGATAGCCAGTTGATCCGGCGTCATGCCGATGCCGGTATCCGTCACTTCGAAGCGGAGGCGGCAGCGGTCGCTAATTTGTCCCGCCAGCCGTGCACTGACGCTGACCCGGCCTTTTTCGGTGAACTTGACGGCATTGCCCGCCAGGTTGATCAGAATCTGTTGCAGCCGCACCGGGTCGCCGCTGAGCGCGGGCGGGATATCCGGGTCGCAGTCGACCTGAAAAATCAGGCCTTTTTCCTCGGCGCGGAACTGCAGGGTGGTGAACAGGTTGTCGAGAATTTGAGATACGTTCAGGTCGGTCCATTCCAGTTCGAGGCGCCCGGCCTGTATTTTGGAAATATCGAGGATATCGTTCAGGATCACCAACAGGGCTTCCGACGACTGCCGGATGCTGTCGAGGTAGCGGCGCTGGTCGTCGCGCGGATTTTTCTGCAGCAGCAGGTTGGTCATACCCATGACGGCGTTCATGGGCGTGCGCAGTTCGTGGCTCATGTTGGCCAGGAATTGTTGCTCGAAGCGTTCGCTTTGTTCGGCACGCTGGCGCTGAAATTCGGCTTCCCGCATCTGGGCTTCCGCCTTGGCGCGCAGGTGTTCGGCCTCTTCTTTTTGCCGCATGAGTTCAGCCGTGCGTTCTTCCACAAGGCGGGTCAGTTCCTCTTCGCGGCGGCGCAGGTGCGCCAGGGTCTGGTCGGTCTGGAAACGCAGGCGGCGGGTGAGCAGTCCCACGATCTGTTCCATCACGTCGGGGTGGTCGCCCAATACTTCGAAGAATATCTCGCGATCGATGCGGGCCAGCAGTGCCGGCGCAATGGCCGTGACCGACATGGAGCGCGGGCCTTCATCGAGCAGGGCCATTTCGCCGAAACAACTGCCGGTGCTCATGTAGGCCACCACGTAATCGCCGTCGTGTACTTTGGCGTCGCCTTCCAGCAACAGAAAAAGCGAACGGCCCGGATCGTCTTTGCGGAAAATCGTGTCGCCGGCCTGCATGCGCTCGATACCGCATTTTTGGGCCAACTCCAGCAACAGCGGCTCCGGCATAGACCGGAACAGGTCCATGCCGCGAAGTTTAATGGCGAGGGCGGCGGTGGTGATGTGCATGGTTAAGGGGCAAAAGTAGATGTTTTTACTCCGGCAATATACCCGCCAGATCCACTTTCAATATTTCGGACCAGGAAGGCGATTCCGTTTCGACACCTTTGTTTTTGGAATATTTCAACCATATTCTTTTTTCGAAGTCGTACACAAATCCTTCCGCAATATTATTTCTAAAAAAAATTGTAAATAATATGGG
>CALEYM010000663.1 GCA_937926185.1 uncultured Bacteroidota bacterium
ACCGGAACAGGTTGGTATAAAACGACCGCCGGCCTTCGATGATCGACCAGTTCATGGGCGACCGCCCGCGGCCGAGGGGCAGGTTCATCGAACTGCCGTGCATGCCGAATGCGCCTACGCTCAGCCCCGACAATACTTCTTCGGGTATCAATCGTTGCCAGCCGATTACAAAAGCGATATCCAGATTCAGCGAACGGATATAGGCCTGGTCGTCGGGGTGTTTGAGCGAGTAATACCTGGCCTGGTACACCCGGATGCCTTTGTCCGAGGCAATTTGTTTCAGATCGGCATAATCGGCCACCTCGTGTTTTTGCCCGGCTTCGGGGCTGATGGTGATCAGGTGCCGTATCTTCCAGGGGATATCCAGGTTGTTCAGGAGAAAAAGTGTGGTCGCTTTGCAGCCGAATACTGCAATTTGATCAAAGGCTTTCATGTATTTTCCGGAATGGGATGCAGTTGTTGGAGAAATCGGTTTTTAATGATTGCACCCTGTGCCCGAAATATTGCTTCAGTTTGTCCAGGTTGGAGGCGCCGTCGAGCATCCACCAGATCGGATGGATCAGAACGTGCAGCGATTTCTGCTGATGGAATTCCTGCGAATCAAAGGGGTGGCCGAACCGCCATTCGCCGGTGGAATCGGCAAAGTATTTTACGTCGCGGAAATATTTGGATTGATAGGTATGCTCGATGCCCCGGATCGGTTGGTCCATTTCCTGGAAAAAAGCATTTGGCCGGTGCAGGCTGATGATATTGACTTCGAGGTTAAAAATATCCCGGAACAGGCTTACTTCCAGTTGGAGGCCTTCGTGGAAATCCTCGTAGATCGATGGATCGAAGTGAATACTGACACAATGGCCCAGTTTTCGGATAAACTCGATGTTTTCAAAATCCTGCGGCGACAGGATGTTGTAAAAATTGGAGCGCAACAGGAAGAAATACGTTGCCCTGATACCCAGTTTGGATTCGATCAGGGCCGACTGCAGGGCAAAGTTGGTGTCAAAATCAATATCGTGCCGCAGGGCAATCTGCTTTTTAGGATGGTTTAATTCGCTAAAAAAGCAAAAGGAATAGCCATGGTTGAGAAAACCTTTCAAAAATTCTTCATAAGAACCAAAGCGGTTCTCGGAAGATCTCCACTGGATAGCGTCCTTTTCGGACGGGACGATAGTATGTTGTGGTCTATGGTGTAAAATATGCGTCATGTGGTTAGCCAGTTTTAACGGTTGATCCGGCGGATTTAATAACTGCGGACCATTTTGATAAAGATGTTGTAAAATGCCCTGACCGTGTACCGCAGGTCGGTGAGGAAGGGCTGTTTTTCGTAGGCCTGCAGGTATCGCCGTTCGATATCGATGGTATCTTCGATACATTTGGGGATTTCCACGTACACCGGCGGAATCAATCCGGGTTTAAATTTTTTCCGGAATTCCTGAAACTCTTCGGGATACAGGCTGAAATAGTGTTTGCTAATAGGGCGGACGCCGAAGAACTTCACGTCGCCCCGGATCAGGTTGTATATCATGGGCAATTCGTCGAGCCAGTATTTGCGCATAAAATGCCCCATGCTGGTGATCCTGGGGTCGTCTTTGAATTTGGCGCCGGTGCCCAGGCCGTTGCGCTCATAAATGAACTGCTGCACGTACTCGGAATAGGGCGCCATGGTGCGCAGTTTGTACACTTTTACGATCTTGCCGTTTTTCCCCACGCGGCGAAGTTTGATAAAGGGGCCGTAGGTAGCTTCCGTGTTGTAGTCGGGATCGCCGGTTTTTTCTGCCAGGAAGTACATTTTGCCGGCGGCTTCCACGCTGTCGACCAGGCGGAAACCACAGGAGTAGAGCCGCCCGTATGTTTCCATTTCGGAAATAACGCGGTTGCGGCCCCGGGTCAGGAAAAAGTACGAGCGGCGCAAGAGGGGCAGTTTGGGCCACACCCGCTTTACCAGGTAATCTAAACCGTAAACGAGTTTGTAGACCGCGCGCGGGTATCGCGCCATCATTTTTTCTTTCCGTTGATCGGATGTTTCCACACAACCCAGCAGGTAACCGCCTTGCGGCAAGTGCCGGTTGGCCGATTCCAGGAACTTGTTGACATGCCGGATGTCATTCAACCGGTGGTGGTTGATGATGCCTTCCCAATCGGCGCCTTCTGCTCCCGGCGTTGCATCCAGCGAAACGATGGTATCCGTGATCAGGAGGGCGCCGAATTCATTCGGGTCAATCATTTGCTCAATCATACGAATCACTTCATTGGGCAGGCCTTTTTCCCATTGTTGTAAAACCAGTTTTTGGGGTACACTCATTTGGTCGACGTCCATATCCATAAATTCCGTTTTTTTAAACGACGAAATGGCTTTCACCATGTGCGATGAAGCAGATACAGGGGGTAGGGATTAAAATTAAGGGTATTGAAAGTAAGATTATTGCAAATAATATGCCTTATTACATTGCCTTGGATCAAACGTTTCCAGGTCTCCAGCATGCAGGTACACGATACAAAATAAGTATGTGAAAGGATGATGCGTTTCACATACAGCCCGTACAGGCATTTTTTTTGTGCGCAAGCAAGAGGAAACACACGCAACAACTATCCCGCTGCTATTGACGTATAAGCTATAAGCATAAAACAGGGACGCAAAAGCGTGAGGAGTGAAGTAAAACCTCCGGGCGATTACCGTAAGACAAGGATTTAAATTGTTGCAATGATTAAAAAAGGTGGGAGGCAAAAGCTGCAACAAAAAAATTATGAAGCGAGAATCAGATGACTTGACAGATTATAAAAACAGGCGCTGAACGGCTCGTTTTTAATTTTCAAATG
>CALEYM010000664.1 GCA_937926185.1 uncultured Bacteroidota bacterium
CCCCCGGATTGCAATGGGTAGATACAGGAGCGGGCGCTGATGCGCCCGCAGTTTGTCCCGGATACATTTTCTGACCATATAATTTTGTTATCATGCAATTCTTTGTAGATACAGCCAACCTGGATCATATTAAAGAAGCCGCTGAACTTGGTATTCTGGACGGCGTCACTACCAACCCTTCTTTGATGGCCAAAGAGGGTATTTCCGGAGAAAAGAACATCCTGAAACACTACCGCTCCATTTGCGAGATCGTGGGCGAGGGCCGCGACGTGAGCGCCGAGGTGATCGCCACCGATTATAAAGGTATTGTTGCCGAAGGCAAACGGCTGGCCGACCTGCACCCGAACATCGTGGTGAAAGTACCCATGATCCGCGACGGGGTGAAGGCTATCGCGCATTTTACGGAGGCCAATATCCGAACCAACTGCACGCTGGTTTTTTCTGCCGGACAGGCCATTCTGGCCGCCAAAGCGGGCGCCACCTACCTCTCGCCCTTTATCGGCCGTATCGACGATATCGGCTGGCATGGCATGTCGCTGATTAAAGAGATCGTGGAGATTTACAACAACGCGGGTTATGATACGGCTATTCTCGCAGCCAGCATCCGCAGTCCCCTGCACATTGTGGAAGCCGCCAAGGCCGGCGCCGACGTGGTGACCTGCCCCCTGAGCGCCATTCTGGGACTGTTCAATCATCCGCTGACAGACATCGGGCTGGAGAAGTTTCTTGCCGATCACCGGAAGGCGAATCCGGAATGATTTTGCCCGGATAATCATTGGGTTATCCTTTATCTTTGGCCAAAGCTCCACCACAACGTCAACAACTATGGAAGTCCTGACCACCACCACCACCGCATTTTCTTCCGCCGAACTGATGGCCCTCGAAGACCGCTACAACGCGCACAACTACCACCCGCTTCCCGTGGTGCTGGAGCGCGGCGAAGGCGTGTACGTCTGGGATGTGGAAGGCAAACGATATTATGATTTTCTTTCGGCCTACAGCGCCGTCAACCAGGGGCACTGCCATCCGCGTATTATCGGCGCCCTGGTGGAGCAGGCCCATAAACTGACCCTTACCTCGCGGGCATTTTACAATAATCTGCTGGGGCAGTACGCCGAATTTATGACGCATTATTTCGGATACGACCGGATGCTGCCCATGAATACCGGTGTGGAAGCCGTGGAAACAGCCATCAAACTCTGCCGCAAATGGGCCTACCAGGTGAAAGGCATCCCCGATGGCCAGGCGAAGATCATTTTCGTGGAAGGGAATTTTCACGGGCGCACCATGAGCGCCATTTCCGCTTCCACCGATCCGGGCAGCCGCAGGGGTTTCGGCCCTTATGTGCCGGGTTTGGAAACGATTCCCTACGACAATATTCCGGCCCTTGAAAAAGCCCTCCATGATCCCAACGTGGCCGGTTTTCTGGTGGAACCCATACAGGGCGAGGCGGGGGTGTTCGTGCCGTCGGATGATTATTTACCGAAGGCATACGGCCTGTGCAAAAAACACAATGTTTTGTTCATCGCCGATGAAGTGCAAACGGGCATTGCCCGCACGGGCCGCCTGCTCTGTTGCGATCATTTCGGGATCAAACCGGATTTATTGATCCTCGGCAAGGCGCTCAGCGGCGGCGTGTTACCCGTGAGCGCCGTGCTTGGCCGCGACGAAATACTGCTCACCATCAAACCCGGCGAACATGGCTCTACGTTCGGTGGCAACCCACTGGCCTGTGCCGTGGCGATGGAAGCCCTGAAGGTAGTGGAAGACGAAAATCTGGCAGAAAACGCCGAACGGCTGGGCAAAATGTTCCGCGCCCGCATGTCGGCCCTTCAGGCCAAACGGCCCGACCTTATTACTATCGTGCGTGGAAAAGGCCTTCTCAACGCTTTGGTAATCAACGACTCGGAAGACAGCCAAACCGCCTGGAATATTTGCCTTGAACTGGCCGAAAATGGCCTGCTGGCCAAGCCGACACATGGAAATATTATCCGTTTCGCGCCGCCGCTGGTGATGACGGAAGAGCAGTTGGAGGAGTGTTGCGGGATTATTGAGAGGGTGATCATGCTGAAACACTGAATTCCCAACAGAACCAGGAACTTTGCCCCAAATCCACCATCACTTGTCATGACCTGGCTCCAAGTCATTGCCTACTCCGGCATCTTTGTCTTTGCCCTTACCGGCGCCTTGAAAGCCCGCGTACACCGGATGGATATTTTCGGCGGCGTGGTGCTGGCTTTTGTCACCGCTTACGGCGGCGGCACGGTGCGCGACCTGCTGATCGGGGTGCGCCCGGTGAATTGGGTGAACGATTACTTAGCCCTGGGATTGGTGGTGCTTGCAGTGGTGAGCGTATTTTTGATCAGCGATAAACTGGCGCGTTTGCCGGTCACGATTTTTCTGACGGATGCTGCCGGACTCGGTTTCTTCACCGTGCTGGGTATTCAAAGAAGCCTGGATGCGGGTTTGAACAGCGGTTATGCCATAGTGATGGGCGTAATAACCGCCACTTTTGGCGGTTTGCTGGCCGATATCATCAGCAATACGGTGCCGGATCTGTTGAAAAAAGGCGAGTTGTACGCCACGGCCAGCCTGGCCGGCGGGATTACCCAGGTAGTGCTCACCCGCGCTGGCGCGGCAGAAAATACCACACTTGGTATTTGTGTGTTTCTCGTGGTAGCGATCCGGATATTGTCGAAATGGAAACGGATTTATCTGCCGGAGATTTAGTAACGCCGACTGTTAGCCGGCGTAAAAAATTAAAAAAACATATTTGATTTTTCCTGTCCTTTACGCCGGCTAACAGTCGGCGTTACATGTTCGATCCCGCAAAAATTCTCGACCAGTTCGTGTACCACCCGGAATCGCCGTTGCTGTTCAGCAGCGGGTTGTTTCTGTTTTTGTTCCTGGGTTTTATGCTGATATACCGGCTCTTGAAGCCGTACGACCGGGCGCGGATTTTGTGGTGCACGTTGTTTTCGGTTTATTTTTACTATAAAAGCAGCGGCATTTATTTTCTGTTGCTGGTGGCCAGCGTACTGGTGGATTTCACCCTCGCCCGGTGGATACAAAACGCGGCCTCCAAACGGGCAAAAAGCGCCTGGCTGGTGTTCAGCCTGGCGGCCAACCTGGGCATGCTGGCCTACTTCAAGTACACCAATTATTTCTTCGAGCTCTGGGCCGGGTTCAGTGGCACGCAACCCCTTCATTTCGATATTTTCCTGCCAGTCGGCATTTCCTTTTTTACTTTTCAGTCGTTGAGTTACACTATCGACGTATACCGGGGGCAGTTGAAGGCGCTGGACAATATCTGGGATTATGCTTTTTTCGTTACCTTTTTTCCCCAGATGGTTGCCGGGCCGATCGTGCGGGCAGCCGATTTTTTGCCGCAGATCAACCGGCCATTGTTCATTTCACGGGAAGAGTTCGGGCGCGGGGTTTTCCTCATCGCTACCGGTTTATTTAAAAAAGCGGTTATTTCCGATTACATCAGCCTGAACTTTGTAGACCGGGTGTTCGATTCGCCCACGCAATATACCGGCCTGGAAAATCTGTTTGGCATCTACGGCTATGCCCTGCAGATATATTGCGATTTCAGCGGCTATTCCGATATGGCCATTGGAATCGGGTTGTTGCTGGGTTTTACGTTTCCGATCAACTTTAATTCGCCCTACCAGTCGCTGAGTATCACCGAATTCTGGCGGCGCTGGCATATTTCGCTGTCCACCTGGTTGCGCGACTACCTGTATATTTCGCTGGGCGGCAACCGTCAGGGCCGCTGGCGCACTTATGTCAATCTCCTGCTCACCATGTTGCTCGGCGGGCTGTGGCACGGCGCCGCCACGCGGTTTATCCTCTGGGGCGGTTTGCACGGCGCGGCACTGGCGCTTGAGCGCTGGTGGAAGGAAATTTTTCCCGGTACGCCCGGCCGTGTGCAGCGCCTGCTTGGCGGTTTGTGGACGTTTCATTTCGTGTGTTTTTGCTGGATTTTTTTTCGCGCGCAGGATATGGAAACCGCTTGGGCTATGCTGGGGCAAATTGCCTACGCCTTTAACCCGCAAATCCTGCCTGAATTTGTGACCGGTTACGGTCTCGTATTGTTCTGGATGGCGCTGGGTTATGCCCTGCATTTCACGCCGCCGGCCTGGGAGCGCGCGGCGGAAAAGTCGGTAACCGCTCTGCCGCTCCCCGCCAAAGCATTGTTGATCGTGCTCGTGGCGGCCCTGGTGATGCAGGTAAAATCGTCGGATGTGCAGCCGTTTATTTATTTTCAGTTTTAATTTCCGCGCATTTTTCGAGCAGCCACTCGGCATCTGCCGCGGGTGTTTCCTTTAGCGCGGCTTCCACCTTTTCCACTTCACGAAGGATGAGTTCCCGGTTTGCCTGCCGGAACTGCATTTTTTCTTTTTGCCGGAACAGGTTTATCGCGTGCTCGTAAAAGGCCAATACCCCTGCTTTGCGTTCGGGTCGCATGGTTTTGTTTTCCCGGATGCGTTTCTGCGTAGCGCGCCGCATGTTGACACCTTCTTCATCGAGCAGGGTGTCGAGTTCGTAACGGATGCGGACATCGAGTGTTGCCGCCACGAGGTAGAGGTTGACATCGTCGGTGGCCCCATAAGTAAAATAGTGTGGAAGGGTTTTTCCGGCTTCCGCGCATTTTTTTTGAGCAAAACGCAACAGGGCTCGCCCCACATCCGTCACGATTTCCGGTTCATCGGTGGCAATGATCCGCGGAGAAAACTGCTCCAGGAATGTCTCTGCCCAGTCGAGTTGCCCCAGCCGGACGGCGTTGGACAGGATATTTTGAAAGTGCGAGCTGCGGATTTCCCGGTTTTCGCGCCGGAGTTGTTCGATATCTTCCTGTTGTGAACGGAACTGCCGCTCCAGAAACTGCCGGTCGCGGGTTTGGCGGTAACGCCGCACCCAATAGCTGCGCAGGATCACCTGAAAGTCGGCGAGCCGTTTGGTGGGCAGGATCATTTTGTGTTGCCGGAGCAATTCAAAGAAAGAATCGGCAAGGGCGTCCGTTTTTTCGGGTTTCTTTTTGGTCAGGAGTTTAAGCAGGGTGAAATAGAGCAGAATACTCGGATCGTCTTTATCGTAGTTATTCCGGGCTAGCAGTTTGGTCATTTTTACGGTCAGGTTTTGGTTGGTGAGCAGGCGGCGGTATTCGTCGGTGTCTTCGCTGAAGGGTTTGGCGAGTTGCTGCAGGTGCAGGAGTTTGCAGATCTGATCCAGTTTGCTGAGCAGGTAAAAGCGGTCGAGTTTTTCGGTGGTTTCCAACAGGCTGAGAAAACCGCCCTGGGCCGACCATTCGTGCAGGCTTTCGTACAGGGCTTTTTCCTGTTCGGAGAGATAGCGGAAATAAAAAAAATCGCTGTATTCGTACTCGGCGAAGTGATTAAACTCCTGTTGTGAATCGAATACTTCTTCGAGTTCGTGGTAAAGGTTCTGAAAAAAATGCTCCGCGCGTTTCACCCGCTTTTTTTTGCCGTCTTCTTCTGCCGCTTTTTTGTGTGAAATCGTTTCAGGCCCCGATTCGGCTGATTTTTGATGCAGGCGTTCGCTGTAAAACCGCATCAGGGCGAGTTGTTGCCGGGCAAAATTGAGCAGGGCCACCGGGTCGTGCAAAAAAGCGTTTTTCCGCCCGCCGCGCACTACGCGCCCACCTTTCACCGCCGTGTACCGGAAATTGATGAACTGCCGCACAATGTGCATGAGCTGCGCCATGGATTTTTCCACCTCCCCGGCGGGATTGCTCCGTTTGGGATAGAGGGCCGCACCCGCCGTTTTTTTGTCCAAAGCCGGGTGCTGAAAACGCGGGTAGTAGTCTTTCAGGTACTCGAACAGCCGCACGGTGTCGTTGAACCGGTTCACTTCATTGAAGATCGGCGAGGCGACAAACAACTCCAGGGTATCGAATTCTTCCTGGTCGAGCAGTTGCAGCGTACGGATCAGGGTACTGTCCTGCATAAATCGGCGGGTAAATGGAGGAAAAAACAGTTAAAAAAATGGAAGTGAAGGCGCTTGTTGTGCCGGATTGCAGGGGGGAACAATAGATTATGCCGTCAAAAGTCCGCATAACTGCCCATACCGCCAAAAAAAATCCGCCGGTATTTGTGGAAGTGAAGGCACAATCCGTGTTTGGCAGGCCGGGGCGACGGCCCCCATCTTTGTCCCATCACCGCGAGCCAAATGCGGAGATTGCCCAAACCCCGGAAACCGAACCCCAAAATTCCTTCCTGAAAACGAAAGCCGCCAAAAGACTAAACTGCCGAAACCCGATTTTTAATCAAAACAGTGTATAGCCATGAGTACATTGACTATCGAAGTACACTGTCTGTTGCCCTCCGATGATGCGCACTGGGACATGCTGGAAAGCCTGACACTGGAAATTGGTTATCCCGGCCTGAACGGCCAGACGCACTGGAAACACATCGGATGGATACAGGAACCACAACCCGGATTGACCAAATCATTTTCCCATGCCCTGTGGAGCCAACATACGGCGAATCATACGATTGTGTTCGATTTTCCACAAGTGTTCAACCCGCGGTCCGGCGCGCCGGAAAAATCGTACTGCTACCAGGCCCATCTGATGGGAACGGACGGAAAAATGCAAACAACCAAAATGAAAATAGTGGAGGGACTCCACGCCAATCTGTTCTTCTCTTTCAAGCCCCACTACCCCGGGGCGAACATCTGAAACCCTGTTGCCCGGACCCCGGAAAACCATTGGCTCAACCGAATCCTGCGAAACCAACCTTGGCTCTTTCTCAAAACGACCAATGACCGTCAAATCCGCGCGCATCCTTTCCGGACGACCAAATGAGCGCTTCGAAGAACCAGTGTACCGGGTTCGCGCGTCGGATCAATGACCAATCAAATGCGCAGAACGCCCTTTTTCTACCCGGTGAAAACAGGGCGTTTTTTGAAAGAAATTTAAGAAATAGGCGGGGGCCTATGGAAGTGAAGCGGGGTCTGAGTGTTCGGCCATGACCCGTGTTCCCGGCAGTGTTGCCGAATCGGACGCGGTCGTCATGGCCGGGCATGAAGCCCCGCTGCACAACCACTTTAAGCGGCTAAGGACTCTGAATGTCAGGCAAACCAAATCGAAAACGCTCCGCTGCCTTTCCGCATAAGCGCGAAAATCACCCCGGAATCAACCAGCTCAATAACCGATCATCGGGCCGCGATCCCAAATCGCTGCCGGTATTGGTCAAATGGCGAAGCCCATACCACCCTGTATGACTTCAGGCCGGATGAACAACAGAATGCCCGCCCCGGGTTTGCCCGGGACGGGCTTTTTATTTTTAGGGGTTAACGGGTTGCGGGTTGCGGGTTAGC
>CALEYM010000665.1 GCA_937926185.1 uncultured Bacteroidota bacterium
CGCGGGCTATAAAATCTATATTATTTATGAAAAACTACAATATTGGTAAAATTATCACTCAGGTTGAACTATCCGGACAAAATGCCGCTACTGTGCATTGGTCGGAACACTTGTCGGGTGTTTGTCATGCCAGGTTATTGCTGTACGATGCCGTCCGGCCCGAAAGCCCGGACGGCCGGTTGCACACTTCCCTGCACGGGGAAAAAATAAACCGGCTACTCAAAGGGGCGATGGCGCGCCTGGTTGACCTTGGAAAAAACCTGAAAAAGGCGCACAGAATCGGCTACTCGGTTGAAATGAGCGGCGACTGGAACACCTTTATACAGCAGGCAGGCGCCGAACGGGCTGATCTGCTGGTAGCCGGCCTGCCGCGGGCCGGTCAAAGGCTGCCGGGCCGGATCACGGCCCTGATGTACAACAGCCCCTGCCCGGTACTTTTTGCCCGTCCGGAAATGAAGCCGGAACCCGGTAAAAAAATAATGGTTCCGGTAAGGCTCAGCGAAGGTCTGGAAGAAAAGATCCCGGTGGTATCTACTTTGGCCCGGGTCCTCAACGCGCCGGTGACCCTTTCCGCTTTTGTGGCCGACGACAGCCCCGCGAGCGAACGTTTGCGGCTGTTCAAACTACAGGAAGACATGGCCCGGGCGTTGGCGGATAAGGGGATTGTGGCCGAATGTGAAACGGCGCACGGCTACCATTTCGGCACTACCATGCTCGAGCGCGCCCGCCAGACCGGCGCCGGCTTAATGGTCATCGGCGTGGAGCCAGGCAATTTTGCCAGCCGGTTGTTTACCAAAATGGTTGGCCCCTTTTTTCTGGAAAATACGAGCGTACCTGTCCTGTCGGTTCCGCTGCGCCGCAATAGCCGGGCGCAACAGCCTTTCACGCCGCCCGGGCGGGTTACGAGGCCTGTCTATGATGGCCTTTTTCCACTTTCTCCCGTAAAATATTAAAACCAAATCTATATGGATATTGTCAGAATTCGAAACCTCCGCATGGAGGACTATGAAGCGTTTAAAAACTGCATGATCAGTGCTTATGAACACATGCCGGGGGCTTACTGGAAAGAACAACACATCGACAAGCTGTTAAAGATTTTTCCCGAAGGTCAGCTGGTGGTCACCGTCAACGGGCAGATTGCCGGCGGGGCGCTCTCCCTGGTCGTGGATTATGACCGTTTTGGCGATAATCACACGTACAAGGAAATAACCGGCAACTATACCTTCATCACGCATAACCGCTCCGGCGATACCCTTTACGGAATCGATGTGTTCGTACATCCCGATTACCGCGGCCGGCGTTTGGGGCGCAGGCTCTACGACGCGCGCAAGGAATTATGCGAACAACTCAACTTGTCGGGGATCGTTTTCGGCGGGCGTATTCCCAACTACCATCAACACGCCGGCGAACTGTCTCCGCGCGCCTATATCGATAAAGTGCGGAACAAGGAAATACACGATCCCACGCTCAATTTCCAGCTCTCCAACGACTTTCACGTGCGCAAGGTGCTGCGGGGTTATTTGCCGGGCGATGAGGAGTCCAGGGAGTTTGCCACCCTGTTGCGTTGGGACAATATTTACCATACGCCTGTCAAACCCCGCCTGATCAATGCCCCCAAATCTATCGTCCGCCTGGGACTTATTCAGTGGCAAATGCGCAATTACCGGAATATCGAAGAACTGTTCGATCAGATGGAGTACTTTGTCGATGCCGTTTCTGGTTACCGGAGCGATTTTGCCGTGTTTCCCGAGTTCTTCAACGCACCGCTAATGGCAACATACAATGCGCTGCCGGAAGGAGAGGCCATCAGGGCGCTATCGGAATATACTATTCCAATTCGCGACAAATTTGCCGAACTGGCCGTTCACTACAACATCAACATCATTACCGGAAGTATGCCGCTACTTCGCGGCCAGCAGTTATACAACGTGGGGTATTTGTGCCGCCGCGACGGGATGGCAGATGAATACGAAAAAATACACGTTACCCCCGATGAGGTGAAATGCTGGGGGTTGCGCGGCGGCGACCGCCTGCGCGTTTTCAATACGGATTGCGGAAAGATCGGCATTTTGATCTGTTATGACGTGGAATTCCCCGAACTGTCCCGTTATCTGGCCGATGAAGGAATGAACATATTGTTCGTGCCCTTCCTCACCGATACGCCCAATGCCTTCTCCCGTGTGCAGCTTTGCGCCAAGGCCCGCGCTATTGAAAATGAATGCTTTGTTGCGATCGCCGGCAGCGTGGGCAATCTGCCGAAAGTGCATAACATGGATATTCAGTATGCGCAAAGCGCGGTGTTTACGCCATGCGATTTCGCCTTTCCGGTCAACGGCGTCAAGGCGGAGGCTACCCCCAACACGGAAATGATCGTGGTGGCCGACGTCGATCTGGATCTGTTGCACGATTTGCACCATTCCGGCAGTGTGCGCAACCTGAAAGACCGGCGCAATGACCTGTACCAATTGCAATTTCCGGGGCGTCAATCTATCGAACCTGAAGCGCAGGCCGCGCTCCTGCCTTTGAACGGGGCAGAGACCGTATCCTGATGAAAACGTATTCGACCCATTGCATCCACCGGGGAATCAACCGGCCTTTTTCCTCCCAAACGCCTTATTCACCGCTTCGGTGCGGCTGTGTACTTCGAGTTTCTCGTAAATGTGCCGGATATGGCTTTGCACCGTGGACATGTCCACGAAGCGCCGGGCGGCGATTTCCTTGTAGGAGTAGCCGGCTTCGAGGTCGTCGAGCACTTCGCGTTCCGTTTTGGTGAGCCGGGCCAGTTCGGGCGCCTCCGTCTCGTTTTGCTGAAAGGATTCGACCACCAGCCGGGCGATGGCCGCGCTCATGGGCGAGCCGCCTCCCATCACTTCGCGCACCGATTCGGCAATTTTTTCCGGGGGCGCTGTTTTCAGCAGGTAGCCGGTGGCGCCGGCCTGTAATGCGGTAAAGGTCTTTTGCGGGTCGTTCTGCGCCGTCAGCATCACGAACTGGGTGTTCTGGTGCAGCGGCTTCAACTTTCTGACGCAAGCAATCCCGTCCTGGCCAGGCAGACCGATGTCCATCAATACCACGTCGGGCCGGGCCGCGGCGATGGCCTGGCTGAATGCCTCGGCGCTGTCGAAGGTGCCCACACATTCCATGTCGTCGAAAAAATTGAGGATCGATGCCGTCAGTTTGCGCAGCTCGGCATCGTCTTCCACCAGTGCAACCCGGATGGCCATAGTCTTTATTTTTTCAGGCAAAGATGAACGGAATTGGGACGCGCTGTTCTCCTATGTTTATGTGATTTGATGCGTTTTGAAGAAAATGATATTCAATACCTTCCCGGATCAAACGCCTCCACCGCAATACTCGTCAGCTTTCCGCCCGCCATTTCGGCCACCAGTTTGCCCGTGCCGGCCCCCATGCTCAGGCCGAGCATGGCATGGCCCGCGGCGATCATCAGGTTTTTGTTCCTTTTAGCAAAGCCTATATAAGGCAGCCCGTCGGCGGAGACGGGGCGGAAGCCGAACCAGACTTTTTCCCGCAGACGGGTTTTCAGGCGCTCCAGGTCGGCCAGCTCGCGGAACGCCGGGTCGTCGAGGTAGCCTGGCAAATAACGCGGCACGGCTTCGAGGATACCCTGTACGCGGGGAAACAGGATGCGGTCGTCGATGGGCCCGATCTCCATGGTGCTGCCGATGCGCAGGCGGTTCTGCCAGGGCGTGAGGGCTACTTTAGCCTCCAGTAAAATGCAGGGGTAGCGCAGTTTTTTTGTGGGGTTGTCCGCGGTCATCGAGTAACCTTTGCCGGGCATCAACGGCAGGTATTCGCCTGCCAGGCGCGCCAGTTGGGGCGACCAGGAGCCGGCAGCCAGGACGATTAGCGATTGCGGAGTGCGGATTACGGATTGAGGCGGATTGGAATCGGCTGTCTGGTAATGTACGCTGGAGACTGCCCCGTTTTGCCGTTCAAACCCGGTAACCCGGGCGTTGCGAATGATGCTGACGCCGCGTTTTTCCAGCAGGGCGGGCAGCTGCTGCATGAGGGCGTTGGGGTAGAGGTGGGCGTCGTCTTTGAACCAGACGCCGCCGCGCACGTCGGGCCGCAGATCGGGCTCGAGCGCCTGCACTTGTTCGCGGTCGAGCACTTCGGCAACCAGGCCGAGTTGTCCGGCGACGCGGGCGTTTTCCAGCTCTTCTTTTTCCGTTTTGGCGGTTTGGTAATACATGATGCAGCCCTGTTCCGTCAGTTCGAACTGCATTTCGCCCGAGCGGGCCCATTCCCGGAACAGCGATTTGGACAACATCAGGATGTCCACCAAAGGGCGGGCGCTGCGCTGCGCGTGCGCGCGGGTGGATGCGCGCACAAATTTTAGTCCCCAGTCGATCAGCTCCCAACGAAGGGAAGGGCGCACATAGAAGGGGCTTTTCTGGTTGAACATCCACCAGAGACCCTGCTCCACCATGCCGGGCGCGGCCAGCGGCACAAAATGGGAGGGCGACAGATAGCCCATGTTCCCGAAGGAACAATTGTTGGTGAGGTCTCCCTGCTCTAAAACGGTTACTTCCCAGCCATCTTCCCTCAGATAGTAGGCGGTACTCAGTCCGATGATGCCGCCGCCGATGATCAATGCTTGCATGAGGCGCTATGTTGAATATCGAATATTGAATCCGAGTTCATTATTCGACATTCCCATCCTCGTCGGGTTCGGGGTGCGGGTGTGTGGCGCCGGAGCCGTTGTGACCCAATATCCCAAGGATGAGCATGGCCCGTTCGCTGGCCAGTTGTTCGGCGCTTTTTTTATTGTAATCGTCGGCGGTACCGAGTTTTTTGCCATCCACGAATACAGCCACTTTAAACTTGTCGCGTTTGTCGCTTTTATATTTGGCCAGCACCTTGTAGTCGATTTGGCGGCCATTTTTCTGGCACCATTCGAGCAGCTGGCTTTTGTAGTTGTCGTCGAACTGTTCGAGTTCGTGGATGTCGAGGTAACGGCGCAGGATACGTTTGATGACGTAATATTTGGTTCTTTCGTAGCCCACTTCGATGTACAGGGCGCCGACGAGCGCTTCCAGCGCATTGCCGAGCATCGACTTGGAGAGCCTTGTCTGGTTGTAATTGGCCAGGAAGAGGTCGAGGCCCATCCGGTCGGCGATTTCGTCGAGGGAGTTGCGCTTGACGATCTTGGAGCGCATTTTGGTGAGAAAACCCTCGTCGCTGTTCGGATATTTTTTAAAAAGATATTCGGCCACGATGGTGCTCAGCACGGCGTCGCCCAGAAACTCCAGGCGTTCGTTGTTGGCGATGGCATAATCGCGGGAGGTAAAGGTGCTTTTGTGGTAAAAAGCCAGTTTGAACAGCGAAAGGTGCACCGGCGTAAAACTGAGCAGGGTGGTCAGACGGCGGGCCAGTTCTTTATCCGGATGCAGGTAGTAATTGTAGAGGCGTCGAAGGAACCGCACGGTAATGGTAGTGGTCAGTGAACATAAACAGCCCCGCGGCCAGCAGGCCGCCGGGAACATCGGTTTTTCGTATTTATACTGGTGCGGACACTTGTTAACGGTTTCAGACCACTGACAACTGTCCTGTTCATCACATTTTCCGGAAAATGATCGACGCATTGTGACCGCCAAACCCGAAGGTGTTGCTGATGGCGGCGTTCACCGTGCGTTGCTGGGCTTCATTGAACGTCAGGTTGAAGTTCGGATCGATTTCCGGATCGTCGGTAAAATGGTTTATTGTGGGCGGCACGAAACTGTGCTGAATGGCCAGTATGCTGGCAATGGCCTCTATAGCGCCCGCGGCGCCGAGCAGGTGGCCGGTCATGCTCTTGGTAGAAGAGATATTCAGTTTGAAAGCGTGGTCGCCGAAAACCTGTTTGATGGCTTTCAGTTCGGCGATGTCGCCCAGCGGCGTGGAAGTGCCGTGCACGTTGATATAGTCGATGTCGGAGGCTTGAATACCGGCATCCTGTAGCGCCAGGTTCATCACGTTGATCACGCCGATACCTTCCGGATGGGGCGCCGTGATGTGGTGGGCGTCGGCGGTGGCGGCGGCGCCAATCACCTCGGCGTAAATGTGCGCGCCGCGACGGCGGGCGTGTTCATATTCTTCCAGGATGAGCGCGCCGGAGCCTTCGCCCAACACGAAGCCGTCGCGGTCCTGGTCGAATGGGCGGGAGGCGGACTGGTATTCGTCGTTGCGTTCGCTGAGGGCTTTCATGGAGTTGAAGCCGCCCACGGCAGTTTTGGTAATGGTGGCCTCCGAGCCGCCGGCCACGATGATGTCGGCGCGACCCATGCGGATGTAGTCGAAAGCGTTCATCAGCGCGTGCGAGGAAGAGGCGCAGGCCGACACCGTGGCATAGTTGATGCCCATGAAGCCGTACTGGATGGAAATCTGGCCGGCGGCGATGTCGGAGATCATTTTAGGGATGAGGAAGGGGTTGTGTTTGGGTACGCCGCTGCCGAGGACATGTTCTTCAATTTCTTTTTCAAGCGTGGCCAGGCCGCCGATGCCGGAAGCCCAGATGACGCCCACGCGTTGTTTATCGATGGCGTCGAGGTCGAGCCCGGAATATTTCAGGGCTTCGGCCGCGGTGACCATGGCGAACTGGGTGAAGCGGTCGATCCGGCGCGCTTCTTTCCGCTCGATATGTTCTTCCACGTTAAACCCCTTCACCTCGCAGGCAAAACGGGTTTTAAACAAACTGGCATCGAACTGCGTGATCAGGTTGGCGCCACTTACGCCTTTCTGCAGCCCTTCGAGGTAGGCGGTGAGCGTATTGCCAATGGGGGTCAGGGCGCCAAGGCCGGTTACGACTACTCGTTTCATGCAGTGAGTTTGGATAAATTCGGTTTATGCAAGCCAATACCTTGGCCACAAATGCCCTGCAAAGGTACAAGCCTTCATCCAGAACACAAAAGGTTCAAAGCAGGGCCGCTTTGAACCTTTTTGTTTGTTAAAACCGGGTATCAGGTGCGCCGGAGCCTTATCAAACGTTGATATGCGCTTCGAGATATTCGACGGCCTGGCCAACCGTTTGAATTTTTTCGGCCTGCTCGTCCGGGATCGATACGTCGAATTCCTTCTCGAACTCCATGATTAATTCCACGGTATCGAGCGAGTCGGCGCCGAGGTCTTGAATAAAGTTGGCTTCGGGCGTTACTTCTCCCTCATCCACACCCAGTTTGTCAACAATGATTTTTTTGACACGTTCGGCTACGTTTGCCATATTCTTCTGACTTTAAGTGAAAAAGATGCATTTTTCGAGGGGCAAAGAAACGGCTATCCCCGTTTTTAAAAAAATTTTTGTCGCGGAAATTTTGATGTACCTTTCTACCACATTTTTTATGGTTCACGTA
>CALEYM010000666.1 GCA_937926185.1 uncultured Bacteroidota bacterium
CGCGTTCCAGTTGGCGGGTGCGGTTTTTAAAATATTGCACCCTGGCCCGGATGAAAGCCGCCAAGCTTGCTGCAAACAAGAGCGCATAAGCCGCATACGCCCAA
The DNA here is from genome assembly GCA_937926185.1 of uncultured Bacteroidota bacterium. Lineage (GTDB taxonomy): Bacteria > Bacteroidota > Bacteroidia > Chitinophagales > Saprospiraceae > M3007. The sequence goes on from CALEYM010000666.1 coordinate 105, forward strand.
ACGGTTTTCCACCAGGGCGGCGTGACAACGATCCGCAGCGACGCCGGCGTTTCGTTCCAGATACCGTCGCTGTTGGTACCGCGCACCTCGAAGGTGTAGGTTCCGGGAGAAAGATTGGTGAAGGTGACCCGCCGCTGCGTACCGAGTTGCACCCAGTTGTCGTTGAAGCCCAGCAAGCGGTAGGCATATTGGTTACTGGCCGGCTCCCGGAAATCCAACGCGGCAAATTCAATGGAAAAAATGTTGTTTTTGTATGACAACACGACCTCGTCGCGTACAGAAACGCCTTTTTCCACGATGGCGCCCGCATCGGGACGGCCGGTGTCGAATTTTTCAAGGGCCGTGATCCGCAGGGGCGGCACGAAGGTATTATCGCGGATACTATCGGGGTGCGCCAGGTCGAAACCCGCCCTGGCGCCGATGAACAGCAGACCGGATTTGCTCTTAAACAGGGCCGCCTGTTCCAGCGCGCCGTTCTGAAGCCCGTCGGCAACGCCAAAATTTTTAAAGTTGGGCGCCTGGTATTCGCCGTGCAGCGGATTTCTGAAAAGCGAGACGCCGCGCGGCGTATTGATCCAATGCCGGCCCGGGTTGTCCTGCGAGATACTGAAAACGGACCGGTGTGGCAGTCCGTCCGTTTCGGTATACCGCCTGATCTTTGGAATGCCGGTGCGCGGGTTGGCAGGGTCGGGAAATGCGATCCGGTACAAACCTTCGTCGGAGCCGGCCCACAAAATGCCTTCCTGATCGCGGTAAATCGTTTTTATCGTTTTAATTTTGGAAATGGCATGTTTGCCGGCCTGCATGACGTAATGGAAGGTTTTCGCTACCGGGTCAAACAGGGCCAGGCCATTGGACAACCCCGTCCAGATATTGCCTTGCTGGTCTTCATACAGGCATTTGACGTGGTTCAGAAAAAAATTGGCCGGCTTGGAGCGGTCCATGGCGTAGTGGTGCGTGAAACGCCCGGTTTGCGGATCGAACAGGTCAAGCCCCTGCAGGGTACCGATCCAAAGCCGGCCGGCCCGGTCGGACAGCAGCGCGCTGACGAAATCCGCCGCGAGGCTGGACGAATCCGCCGGATCGTTTCCGTATTGTTGCAGGGTGTTATTCCGGGGATCGAAACGGAACAACCCGTGTCCATTGGAGCCGAACCATAACTGGCCGTCCGCGGCCTCGCAGATCGAGAATATGCCGGTAGCATTCAACGCCTTAAGCGCAGAGAACCGCTCTCCGGCCCATTGCAGCCGCCGCGTTGCCGGGTCGAAAAAAAACAAGCCGGTATTATCCGATGCTACCCAAATTTCACCCGTAAAGCTTTCATGGAACGTATTGGCCGAATTGTTCGACAAGCTTGGGTAAGACGGCGGTCTCAGGTAAAAATTTTGGAATCGCCGCTCCATCGGTGCGATGCGGTTGAGCCCCTTGCCATTGGCGCCGGCCCAACGGATACCGGAGCGGTCGCACAAAAGCGCCTGTATCCAGTTGCCGCTCAGGGAAGCGGGGACTGACGGATCGTGGCGGAGATGGTCGATGATCCCGCGTTTTTTATCCAGCACGTAGATGCCGTCGTTGGACGTCCCGATCCAAAGTTGTCCGGAGGGTACCTTCATCCCGCAGGTCAGCGCCTTGCGCCGCAATTTTTTAAAGTCTTCGGGAAAATGTTCAAACCCCAAAAACGTCCTGGTCTTCGGGTTGAACGGGCGTAATCCGGCACTGGTCACGAACCAAACGGTTTCGTCATCGTAAATAAGCTCCCAAATATAACTGCCCGGGGTCAGGCTGTCGGAAACGATGGATGTGAACGTTTTTTCAGCGCCGTTGAAGGAAAACAGCTCCCATTTTCCGGACGTAACGCAGCCGAAGAAAAAACAGTCTGCGCAAGCGGGATCGGGAAAAATGGGAGAACAAATTTCGGTGTTTTCCCAGTAAAAGGCTTCGGGTTCGGGAAAATAACAGCGGAAGGCGCCGCGCCCGCGGTTCGTTTCCTGCAGACAACCGTTAAATGTGGAAACCCAAAATCTTCCCTTCGGATCTTCATAAATCCCGATCGTTGCGCTTGGAGCAATCGAGGTGGAATCGTCGGGCCGGTAGATGCTGGACGTAAAACGCTCCGTCTCTTTATCAAAACGCGCAAGCCCTCCCGTAAGCCCCACCCACAGAAAACCGTCGCGGTCTTCGTACAGAGATTCCACAACATTGGAAGGCATGCTGTGCGGGTCGTCCGGATCGTATTTGTAGGTTTTAAAGGCATAACCGTCGTAACGGCAGAGCCCGTCGGCGGTGCCCAACCAGATAAAACCTTCCCGGTCCTGAAGCGCACAAATGATCAGGTCGGAAGGAAGGCCCTGTTCTGAAGAAAAACGTGTGATCCGCGCCTCCTGTGCAGGCAGGACAGATGCGAGACAGGACAGGGCCAGGGCGAGAACCGAACGCCGGATTACATTCATTTGTGGGGGCAAAATACGGCGATGTGTTCGTGAAAAAAAACGGTACCGCGGATCAATTGTTCAGACCATTTTGAAATTGCACGGCAAACGATCCTCCCTGAAATTTTTCAATACGAACGGGCGTTCAAATCAGATCGCCATATCTTCACTGTTGATATTCTTTTGATCAAATTAAATATCAGATTCCATGACAAGAAATTTGACTATTGCGTCCCGGCTTCGGGAAGTGTTCCTTAACGGACATTGGATTGCCAACACCAATTACAAAGAACAAATACAAAACCTTGACTGGGAACAGGCCATTCAAAAAATTGACAACCTAAACACCATCGCGGCTTTGACTTTCCACATAAATTACTATCTGGAAGGACTCCTAAACGCCTTTGAAAGCGGGAAACTTGAAATCAGAGACAAATACAGTTTTGACCTGCCGCCAATAAACTCCGGATCGGAATGGAACAAGCTGGTCGCCGACTTTCTAAACAATTCCGAGCAGTTTGCAGACAAAGTTGAACACATGGAGGACGCTGTTTTTGACCAACCATTTATTGATGAAAAATATGGGACGTTTCTTCGAAATATTGAAGGGGTGATAGAACACAGTTATTATCATTTGGGACAAATTACATTAATCGGAAAAATGATCAGGAATGCCTTCAATAAATAAGAGCCTACGTCCAAATCGTCCGGCGGGTTTTTTATTTTGTCCCGGCCTTTTTTAGTTATGTGTGTAATCCCGGTTTTTGCCGCTCTCATGTCCCGGTAATTCCCGTATGTACCGAGGATCGACGCCTTTTTCCAGCAAGAGCCGGCATGACACGCGGACCCGGAAATTGGAGGCACGCCCGGCAGTAGAACAGGGAGAGCCGGGCTTTGCGCGGAGTCGCGGATGAGCGTGATAATGGACTGCCGCCCGGATGACAAAAATCATCCCATGCTATTAAACCTTTTTGCAACTTTGCCATTTTAGTGGTCAAAAAAATCGATCTTTATGGACAACAATACAAGCACGAACACGCCGGCAGGCGCCACAAGCGCCAACGGTAACGGCGAAAGCAAGTGCCCTTTTATGAGCGGCATCCTCACAAAAGGCGCCGGTGGCGGCCCTTCAAACCGCGACTGGTGGCCCAATCAGTTGAAACTGAACATCCTCCGCCAACACTCCGACCTGTCCAACCCGATGGGCGGGCAGTTCAACTACGCCGAGGAATTCAAGAGCCTCGACCTGGATGCCGTGAAAAAAGACCTGCGCGACCTGATGACCACCTCGCAGGACTGGTGGCCGGCCGACTACGGTCACTACGGGCCGTTCATGATCCGTATGGCCTGGCACAGCGCCGGTACGTACCGCATTGCCGACGGACGCGGCGGCGCGGGCTCCGGCACCCAGCGCTTCGCGCCCCTCAACAGCTGGCCCGACAACGCCAACCTCGACAAGGCGCGTTTGTTGCTCTGGCCCGTCAAACAAAAATACGGCAGGAAAATCTCCTGGGCCGACCTCATGATCCTCGCCGGCAACGTCGCCCTCGAGTCGATGGGCTTCAAAACTTTCGGTTTCGCCGGCTGACGCGAGGACGTCTGGGAACCAGATGAAGACATCTACTGGGGCTCG
>CALEYM010000667.1 GCA_937926185.1 uncultured Bacteroidota bacterium
CTCCTAAACCTTCTAAACCTTCTAAACCTTCTAAACCCCCTAAACCCTCTAAACCCTCCTAAACCCTCTAAACTCCCTAAACCATCTAAACACAACTTTTTTAGCAGTATTGATGACAGATATGCCCGGTGGTGGAATACTACCGGGTTTTTTATTTAGCTGCCGCTACAACCTCTCCCAATCTTTAAAAAGTACAGCCCGCACCGCTTCCGCCTTTCCCCGGTACTCCGCCCAGGGCTTGTCGAACAACTTATTGATGCGTTCCAGCACCTTTTCTGTCTCTTCCCGGGCCGTATCGATGGCGATTTGTGCCGTGGCATTCGGCGCGCCCCGACCGTCATTAATGTAGTACATAGCCCGCCGGAGCCTGGAGTTGAGATTATTCGGGTTGCGCTGTATACCTTTTGCTTCTTTTTGTTCAAAAAAGGCTTCTTTCAGCACGCCGATGCTATCGCGCAGGGTTTTACCCAGTTGCAACACCTCCTTTTTGACGCTGTCGGGTACGTTCACAAACTGGTCTTCCACTAATTTGAGGTTTTTTTCCGCTTCTTTCAGGCGTTCGTAGGCCTTGTTGGCCCGTTCGGCGAGGGGATAAAAACGGCGGGCGGCATCGGCGCGCGCCTGCAGGTCAGCGGGCGTGATGTCGAGTCTGCTGTCGGGCTGTACCGTGAGCGTAGCGGAGTCGAGATGATCGCCATAACGCACCACGATTTTATAACGTCCGGGCAATACGGTTGGGCCGCCGCCGGGTTCCATCTGGTCTTTATCCGGCTCCCGGTTGGAGGGGAATTGAACACCCCTGGTTTCGAGGCCCCAGTTGATCACGCTGAAGCAGGAGTCCAGTTCCGTTTTAAAGCGGCGCAGGGTATCTCCCTTTTCGGAAAGGATGGTAACAATGGCTTTCTCCTTTTTGTCGCCGCCGCCACGCTGCCGCCCTGACGGGGCCGGTCTTTCCTTTTCTTCCGGCTTGTCTTTTTGATCTTTTTTATCCGCTTTCGGTTTGGCGCCGGGTTTTACCCAAACCGGAATACGCGCCGCGGTGCTTTTATTTTCCCCAATAAAAGTAGCGTCGGCAGCAAAACGGGCCCCCTCGTAAGAGCGCCAGGCCGCCAGAACAGCCGGCTGCGGAGCAAAAAGCCGGAAGGATTGCGCCAGCAAATCGTTTTGCCGGGCCAATTCACGCAAGGGGTTGATATTGTCCATGATCCAGATAGCCCGGCCAAAAGTGCCGATCACCAGGTCGCCGTCGCGAGGATGTATTTTCATGTCCTGCACCGGAACGCTTGGGAATACCGGGTCGCCTCCGGCAGTGGTGTTGGGCCAGTGGGTCCAGTTGGCGCCGTAGTCGAAGCTGACGTACAGGCCCTGGTCGGTACCGAGAAACAATAGATTCGGAACTTCCATGTCCTGTACTACCGACAGGCAAAAACCGACGACATTTTTGGCGCTGGCCAGTCGCTTCCATTTTTTTCCAAAGTCAGTGGTATGGTAGAGGTAAGGTTCCCAGTCGTTCTGGCGATAATTGTTGAGCACTACAAACGCCTCCCCGGCATTTTTAGCCGACACCTCTATTTGCGGTATCCAGGCGCCTTTGGGGGCATCGGGCAGGCGGTTGCCGAGGTTTTCCCAGGTTTTGCCGCCATCGCGGGTAAGTTGCAGGCTACCGTCGTCGGCGCCTACCCAGATCACGCCTTGCTGGGCAGGGCTGGGCGCAATGGCGATGATAGTGCAGTGGTTTTCGGCATTGGTAGCGTCGAAGGTGAGGCCGCCCGACTGATCCTGGTGCATTTTGGAAGTGTCGTTAGTGGTCAGATCAGGCGAAAGGATCACCCAGTTTTGACCGTAATCGGCGGAATAATGCAGAAACTGGCTGCCAAAATAAATGCCGCCGTCGCGGAAAGGGTCCTGTGCCAGGCCTGCATTCCAGTTAAACCGGAGCGGGATACCGTTGGGGTGCAGGGGTTTGATGTAATGCCCCTGACCCGTTTGCCGGTCGATGTACTCCAGTTCGCCGCCCTGCGACATGCCGAAGCAATAGCGGCTGTTGTCGCGGCGGGGCATGGCGTCGAAGCCGTCGCCAAACAGTATTTCCTGCCAGTCGCTGTTCCGGATGCCGCCCGCGCGCCACACGGCGGAGGGGCCTACCCAGGTGCCGTTGTCCTGCAGGCCGCCGTAAATGTTGTAGGGCATTTCGTTGTCCACGTTGATGTGGTAGAACTGTCCCACGGGGATGTTTTCAGCGTATTGCCAGGTTTTGCCGCCGTCGCGGGTGATGTTCAGGCCGCCGTCGTTGCCATTGATGATATAGTCGGGGTTTTCCGGGTGTATCCAGAAGGCGTGGTGGTCGGGGTGAATACGCCACCCGGCCCAGGTCTCGAACGATTTGCCGCCGTCTTCGCTGCGGGTAATGACCGTGTGAATGCTGTACACGCGGTTTTCATTTTTCGGATCGGCATAGATTTCAGCGTAGTAGAACGGGCGGTCGCCCATGTTTTTGTCGGCCATTTTTTTCCATTTGCGGCCGCCGTCGCTGCTTTTGTAGAGGGCGTTTTCTTTTGCCTCCACCAGCGCGTACACGATGTCGGGTTTGCTGCGCGACACGGCCAGGCCGATGCGGCCGAGCTCACCTTCGGGCAGACCGTCCTTTTCGGTACGGCGTTCCCAGGTTTCGCCGCCGTCGTACGACACATACAGGCCCGAACCTTTGCCGCCCGATTTAAAAAACCAGGGCCAGCGGCGGTATTCCCACATAGCGGCGAAAAGTTTGTTCGGGTTGGCCGGGTCGGCGATCAGTTCGGCGCAGCCGGTGAGGTCGTTCACGTACAGCACCTTGCGCCAGCTGCGGCCGCCGTCGGTACTTTTGAACACGCCGCGGTCTTCATTTGGGCCGTTGGAAGAACCCATGGCGGCAGCCCAGATGACGTCCGGGTTGTCGCGGTGCAGGATGACGCGATGCAGGGTACGCGTTTTTACCAAGCCCATGCAAGCCCAGTTTTTACCGCCGTCGATGGTTTTAAAAATACCCACCCCGAAGTTTTGGGAGTTGCGGGGATTGCCTTCGCCGGTACCCACCCATATCTCGTCGGGGTTGCGCGGGTTGACGGCGATGGAACCGATACTTTGGGTGGGCGCCGAATCGAAAATGGGCGCCCAGTTGGTACCGCCGCTTTTGCTGCGCCAGACGCCGCCGGAGGCCGCGCCAGCGTAAATAATATCCGGATTTTCCGGATCGCAGGCCAGCGCCGTGATGCGGCCCGACATGGCGCCGGGGCCGATCTGGCGGATTTTAATACCGGTCAGGTGTTCGGAATTGATATTTTGGGAAAATAAAAAAGCCGGAAGGCCGAGCAGGAGGGTAGTAACAAGTAATTTCATCCTAAAACAGTTTAGCAGTCGCAAAACTGCAAAATCATCCGGAAAGCATCGCTAAACGATGAAAATTCGATCAACAGGCGTGTCCCAATCCCGATCACCTGATTTATTACTGCCTGTTCATAACAACAGGATTTAATTTGAGACGGGTCGTCGAAAAGTGTATAAACTTAACATTACCAATGTTAAGCCGGTGTTAACTTCGCCGGTAGTAACTGTTTAACACCATCCTGTCATCTTTAAAATCCTGTTGTATGAAGCAAATCTTCACACTGCTGGTGATGTTTTTTATCATCGGTACCGCTCCTGTATTGGGGCAAGTCACCACGGCTACCTTGCTGGGGCAAGTAACCGACACCAAGGGCGACCCCTTGCCCGGCGCCACTATTGTAGCCACGCACGTTCCTTCGGGCACCCGTTATGGCACAACCACACGCGACGACGGCCGCTACTCTTTGCCCAACCTGCGCGTGGGCGGCCCTTATCAGGTAACCGCTCTGATGACCGGCTTTCAGCAAAAAGAAGCCACCATCGCCGAATTGAAACTGGCGCAAAAGCTGACGCAGGACTTTGCATTGGAAGACGCGCAAACCACCCTCGGCGAAGTGGTGGTGCGCTACGATGCGTCCGGTATTCTCAACAGCACCCGCACCGGAGCCGCCGCCAACATCACCCGCGACCAATTGGCCACGCTGCCTACCATCAGCCGTTCGGCAGCCGACTACACCCGGCTGGTACCCATGTCGGCCGAAGGCGGCAGTTTTGCGGGACGGAACGACCAGTTCAACAACTATTCCGTCGACGGCACCATTTTCAACAATCCTTTTGGCCTGGATGCCGCCACACCCGGCGGCCAGGCCGATGCGCAACCCATTTCGCTGGATGCCATCGAACAGATCAACGTGGCCATCGCCCCTTATGACGTCACGCAAACCGGCTTTACCGGCGCGGCAGTGAATGCCGTCACCAAATCGGGCACCAATAAATGGTCGGGCACGGTATTCGGATTTTACCGGAATAAAGACATGATCGGCGGAAAGGTCGGGGAGACCGAGGTGAACCGCGGCGATTTGCGGCAACTGCAGACCGGTTTCGCCATTGGCGGCCCGATCATTAAAAACAAACTGTTCATATTTGCCAACCTCGAAGTCGAACGGCGTTCCGATCTGGGTTCTTACTTCCTGGCAAACCGGGGTACGGCAGGGCCGAACATCTCCCGGGTATTGGCGTCCGACCTGGAGTTGGTCTCCAGCTTGTTGCGCGAACGTTATGGTTATGAAACCGGCGCCTACGAAAATTATAAACACAACACGGACAATCAAAAGGGGCTGCTTAAACTCGACTGGAACATCAACGATGTACACAAGCTGACGCTTACAGGCAATTTTCTGGACGCTTTCAGAGAAAAACCGGCGCACCCATCCGCTATTGGCCGCCGCGGCCCGGATTTCCTGACCCAGCAATTTCAAAACTCCGGCTACCAGATCAACAACAAGCTGTACTCGGGTATCGCGGAGTTGAAATCACTGTTCAGCAACCGTTTTGCCAACAAACTGCAGATCGGCTTTACCGCCTTCCGCGACTCGCGCGATCCCTTCTCCGAGCCATTTCCCGTGTTGAACATTGGAAAAGACGGCGTACGCTACATTGTCGCGGGCCACGAGCCGTTTTCTATTAATAACCGGCTGGACCAGAACGTTTACCAGATCAACAACAACTTTAATATTTATACCGGCAAACACACCCTCACCCTGGGTGCCAGCCTGGAACGTTTCGATTTCGACAACTCCTTCAACCTGACCGGCTACGGCCCGAGAGTATTTTTCCCCGACATACCGATTGGCGATTTTGAAACATTCATCAATTCCGGCGCCTTCGACGCCGAGGTACAGGGCGCCAGAGACGCTTTTGAAAACAACAACCGCAACAATACCTGGGCGCTGGCGGAAACCAACCTCGGTCAGTTCGCGCTGTATGCACAGGACGAATGGGAGGTCACGCCCCAGTTCGTGCTGACGGCGGGGTTGCGCATGGATATGCCGTTATACTTCGACACAAAAGAAAAAATTGAAGAAAACATCGCCCGCAATGGCGGCCTGATCGACGACGGCGGCGTGTATGCGCCGGACATCGAATATTACGACGAAGATGGCAACCCGGTGATGTTCGACCACACCGTGTTGCCCAAACAAACGCCGCTGATCTCCCCGCGTATCGGTTTCAATTATGACCTGAAAGGCGACCGCTCGGCGCAAATACGCGGCGGCAGCGGCTTGTTTACGGGGCGCTTCCCCTTCGTGTGGATCGGCAACCAGGTGGCTAACCCGGCCTTTTTCTTTTATTGCGTGACCGAACCGGATTTTAAATTTCCACAAGTCTGGCGCTCCAACCTCGGCTACGACCAACAGTTCGGCGGTGGCTGGATCGGCACCATCGACCTGGTGTATACTAAAGATATCAACGCCATGATGGTGCGCAACTTCGGTTTGCGCCGGCCCAGCGGCGCGCTTCAGGGGGTCGATAACCGGCCCATCTATTTACCCGGCGACCGGGCTACCATTTTCGGAGGCGCCACCAACGCTTATGTGTTTACCAATGTGAAAGAAGGCCACACTTTTAATACGACGCTACAGGTGACCAAAAACTGGAAAGACGGCTCCATGCTGCAAATCGGTTACAACTACCTCGATGCGCAAGATGCCGCTTCCATCGATGCGGAAATTTCTTCCGATGCCTATGACCGGAACCCCGCCAATATTCAAAATTCAAACGTGCCGGTACTGGCGCCGTCGCTTTACGGCAACAAGCACCGCATCGTGGGCGCCGGCTCGAAACGGTTTCGGTATGGCCGGTTTGGCACGACTATCTCCATTTTCAGCGAGTACGTGAAAGGTGGCCGCTTCAGCTACACTTATTCAGGCGACATCAACAATGATGGTTCGCCGCTGAATGACCTGCTCTACATTCCGACCGACGGGGAGATCGACCAGATGAATTTCAGCGGCGACGGAACTGCCCAGGCCGCTCAAAAAGCCGGACTGAAGGCCTATATCAGCCAAGACGACTACTTAAGTGAAAACCGGGGCGCCTACGCGGAAAAGTATGCCGCGCTCAGCCCTTGGTATTCGCGCTGGGATGTCCGTATTCTCGAAGATTTTTACCTGCCTAACAATAATACGGTACAATTGAGCATTGATATACTGAATATCGGTAATCTGATCAATTCTGACTGGGGCGTGCGACAGTTTGCGACATACACCGGCCTGGCACAGCCGCTCGCCGTCGCGGTGACCGACGGTGTGCCGACTTACTCCTTCGATACGGCACAAAACGCCACTTTTTTCAAGGATTTTGGCCTGTCGTCGAGGTGGCAGTTGCAATTGGGTCTGCGTTATATTTTCTGAAATAACTGATTTTGCGCAATATCGTCAAAAAACGATGAAGATCCCCCCATCTTTATTGTTCTCCGGCCAAGGGAAATGTTTTCCTTTGGCCGGTTTTTTTATTTTACCGTAAAATGGCGTCATTATTCGGACACGTAGCGGTCTCCAGCGCATTGGGGCTATCTTTTTTCAAGGAAAAAGCAGGAATGAAAACCCTGTTGCTGGCTGGTTTTTGCGCCTTTACGCCCGACTTTGATGTGCTGGCGTTCCGGTTCGGCATATCCTACAACAGCATCTGGGGGCACCGGGGATGGACGCATTCGCTGGCGTTTGCCGTTGGGTTCGGTACGTTGATGGCCGCTTTGTTTTACCGGAAGGAAAGGGATTGGTGGAAAATAGCCTTGTGGTTTATCCTGGCCACGGCCTCGCATCCGCTGCTCGATATGCTCACCACGGGAGGCAGGGGCTGCGCTTTATGGTGGCCGCTGAGCGAAGAGCGGTTGTTTTTCCCCATCCGGGTCATCCGGGTTTCTCCGCTTGGCATCGGCGCATTTTTTTCCGAGTGGGGGCTGATGGTGCTGCTCAGTGAGCTGGTATGGATCGGCATCCCCTCTTTGTTCGTGGTAGGGGCGGCCCGGCTGTTCAATCTGCGATCCTGAGTACGATTTTACCAAATTGTCCGCTTTCTCCCATACGATCCAGGGCAGCATTGCCCTGATCGAGCGGAAATACCGAATCGACCGCGGGCACGATTTTGTGTCGCTCGACAAAAGCGAGCATTTTCCGAAACTCCGCGGGAGCGCCCATCGTGGAACCAAGAATACTGATCTGTTTCCAATATAAAATTTGAGGGCTTAGTCCGTTTATTTTCCCCAATGAACCGCCATAGACCCCAATGCGGGCGCCGGGTTTGCATAAACCCGGAAAAGCGGCAAACTCGTCGCCGCCCGCCGAGTCAATGATCACATCAAATCCGCCTGTTTCTGCCTTGAGGTGTTTATCCCAATCAATTTCCCGGTAGTTTTTCCCGCCCTTGGCGCCCATGCGCATGGCTTTTTCAATTTTTTCCGCCGAGCCTGAAGTGACAAACACTTCGGCGCCGGCAGCCAGGGCGAATTGCATGGCCATCAGGGCCACTCCCCCACCTACCCCGCTGATCAGCACCCGCTCGCCTGCCCGCAGCCGGCAGCGGGTGAACAAGACCCGGTAAGCCGTCAAACCGGCAAGGGGAAGGGCGGCGGCTTCTTCCCAACTGAGATGCGCCGGCATGGGCGCCAGATTATTTCGCGGTACCCGGACGTATTCTGCAAAAGTGCCGTTTTCGGGCAAACCGAGAATCCGGTACGATTTTCCCTGAAAACGGGGATCATCGCCCCAATCCAGCGATGGATTAACCACCACGGCTTTGCCCCGGTACTCTCCCGCTCCATCACTACCCAGGATAACCGGCAGCTGAATTTTGGAATATTGCCCTTGGGTAATCCACCAATCGCGCCGGTTGAGCGCGGCGGCAAATAAACGGACCAACACCTCGCCGGAAACCGGGGGGGGGATTTCAACATCCTGATATTCAAGTGCTTGATATAGTTTTTTCAGGACAAGTGCCTTCATTGTATGTCTCATTGTTTTGGGCAAAAAAAAGAAATATCGAAAATTATTTCACCAAACTTCAACCAAAATCCGATATTTGCGGTTATTAGGTTCAATCTATGACTTTCTTGCGCCAATTCATTCGTGCCCTTTTGTTTGTTGCCGCCAGTTGCCTGGTGCTCAACGATGGCGTACGGTTGCTTTGCCCGCAAATACAAAGTATGACAGCCGCGGTTCCTACCGCGGAACACGAGGAAGACAACAATCCGGTGAATACTTTTTCCTTACTGGAAGAAGAGGTCAAACACCATTATCATCCGGAGCGCTTGTTGGAAGGCGGGATGCCCGAAGACACTGGTATCGGCGCCGCGGCCAGCCATCTGATCAAGGACGATGAAGTTCGGCACCTGGCATTCATTCCCATTTTTTCTCCTCCTCCGAACAGGGCTTAATTTTCCCTTTCCCCAGTTATTTCTGTTGCGATCATGCCGGTGAGCACCGGGTAGATGGTCGTGCCCTGCGTTCTGTCAACTTTTCAATCTAAATTACTCTCCATGAATAAAGTAAATTTCATGGCAAATCTGAAGTATGATTTGCCTGCTGGAATTGTTGTATTTCTTATTGCTGTGCCTTTGTGTTTGGGCATTGCGCTGGCTTCCGGGGCGCCCTTGTTTTCAGGAATGATCGCGGGCATAGTCGGCGGTATCGTGATTGGGTTACTGAGCGGTTCGCATACCAGCGTGAGCGGGCCCGCGGCAGGGTTAACGGCGGTTGTGCTTGTATCTATCCAGCAACTGGGCGCCTTCCCGGCCTTTTTGCTGGCAGTGGTGCTTGCCGGTTTGATCCAACTGGCATTGGGTTTTGCCCGCGCGGGCACTATTGCCAATTATTTCCCTTCCAGCGTCATCAACGGGATGCTGACGGGTATCGGCATTATTATTATCCTGAAACAAATACCCCATGCCCTTGGGTATGACAAAGATGCCGAGGGGGATTTTGCCTTCTGGGAAGCAGGAGGATCAAATACTTTCACAACGTTATGGAATTCCGTAACAGAGTTTATACACCCGGGGGCGACGGTAGTTACACTGATCTCCCTGTTTATCCTGCTGGCTTGGGAAAAACCCGCCGTGAAAAAACGGGCCGGCCCAATACCGGGAGCATTGGTAGCCGTTGTCGTTAGCGTACTGGCCAACGAATTATTTAAATCATACGGTGGCAATTGGGCCATTCGCCCTGAACATCTGGTGAGTATTCCGGTTGCAGACAGCCTGAACGGCTTTTTTCAACAGTTCATGTTCCCGGATTTTACCCAGTGGAACAATGCGGACGTTTACCGCGTAGCCATCACCATTGCAGCCGTTGCTTCCATCGAAACCCTCTTATGTCTGGAAGCAGTAGATAAGGTTGACCCCTTTAAACGCACCTCCAATCCAAACAAAGAATTAAAAGCCCAGGGCATTGGCAATATGGTTTCCGGCCTGATCGGCGGTTTGCCGGTTACCTCGGTCATCGTGCGCAGTTCGG
>CALEYM010000668.1 GCA_937926185.1 uncultured Bacteroidota bacterium
ACCCTCATAAACCCTCATAAACCCTCATAAACCCTCATAAACCCTCATAAACCGACAATAAAAGTATCCTTTTAAGTCCGGCATTCCAAATCAAATTTTTAATAACATGACACAACACACAAAAGCAAACACTTTCCGCCTTTCCCTGCCGTTTTTCCTGGTCTTCACCCTGCTTTTTGCCTTCGGCGCCTGCGATAAGTCCGACGATCGTTCCGGCGACGGCACTTCGGCCGTATTCCTGGTGATCGACGAAGAAAGTATCGACAACGGCAACGAACCGAACAACTTTTCCGAAACGGACGTAAACGACCAACTCGCAGAAGTCGGCTTGCGTTTACCGTTGAAGTATTTTCAGGAAAACGCCGGTAAAACGATTGACCTCTACACCGGTCAGGTGGGCGACGAAGGCTGGCACGCCCTGAAAACCATCCCCGATACCTGGATTGGCGCCGGCCCTACCGGCAACGGCGCGCAGAACTACCTTGCCGCCGGCCCCGGCCTCGGCGCGAAAAACCCCGACGACGACCGCGAAGTGCTGCTGGATAAAACCCCGGATGTCACCCCGCTTCGGGCTACCGGACTTTCCATGCTGGTGGGGCAAACAGTGCTGGCCGTGGTGTACGACAGCGACATCAGCATTAATTATTCTCCGCTGAACGGCAACCTCATGGGCGCCAACCTCGGTATCGTCGCTTTCGACGTACTCGAAGTCACAGAACGTACCGACGGTTCTTCCTCCTCGCTTCCAAGGGTGACGATCCGTATCCGCGATGTAACAGAAGTGGCCGCTTTGCCGCTCAACCTGTTTGCCAACGCGCCGGTACCGGAATCGTCTTCCGAGCCGTTCGATATCAGGCCGCCGGCCACGGTACCGGCTATTGAACTGGCGCCGGCGCCGTAGTACAGTTGATTTGTTGATTTGTTGATTTGTTGATTCGAGAGACCCAGCGCTTGGGCACTCGAATCAACAAATCAACAAATCAACAAATCAACAATTTAAAAATTCGCCCGCAGCGACAGGATAAAGTTCCTCCCCGGCGCCACGATACCCGAACTGTAAGGCCGGTAGCGCTGATCCGTCAGGTTTTCCACCCCGCCGCTGACCGACAGATGATCGGTGAACTGGTACATCGCTTTGAAATTCAGCGTGTACCAGGCGGGCGCGTACGGGTTCCCGTTGGCGTCGTTGGCATAGATAAAGTCTTTGCCCTGTTCTTCCTGCGGAAGGTCTTCGTAGGCCACTTCGCCGTTGTACATCGCGTAGAAACTCATGGAGAGCGGATAGGCGGTGTACGTCAGATGGGTGGCCCCGAACCAGGGCGCCGCGTGCCGCAGGGGGCTGGTGCTGCCGTCGTCGAGTTCTTCTTCGCCGAGCTGGTAATTGAAACGGGAGGTAATGCCAAAACCCGCCGGCAATTTGATCTCGATATTGGCCTGGAGGCCGTACACCGTGGCTTTGGCCGCGTTTTGAATAGCAAGCACGCGGCTCAGTTCGCCGGCGTACACGATGCTGTCCAGCCCGTTCAGGGTAAAATTGCGACGCACCAGGGCGTTTTGCAGGATGGTATAATAGCCGGTCAGGTCAATTTTTACCTTTTTACCAAACACTTTGGCAATATCGAACTCCGCGTTGTAAGCGTATTCCGCGTTCAGGTTGGGGTTGGGTACGATGACCGAACCCGGCTCGGAGTCGAACACCTTACCGCTGTCGTCCACGTTGGGCGAGCGAAATCCGGTGGACACGTTGGCGCTAAGCGACCAGCTTTCCGCGGGGTCGTATACGAAGCCCAGGCTGCCCGTGAGCGCGCCGTTGTTGATGTCGGCTGTAGTGTAAGGAAAAGGGAAAAAAGTGGTGTCAAATGTTGCGTTCAGCGCAAATTGGTTGTAACGCGCCCCGGCCTGGAGGAGGAATTTATTTGAAATATTGTATTGGTACGTGGCGCAGGCGGCGTAAGAAGCCCAGCCGGCCCGCGGATACCTGGCTGGTCCCGGCACAACAATGCCCGTACTGATGTCCTCATCCGTGCCAAAGGAGTTGACGTCGTTGTACACCACTTCGAGGCCGTAGAACAACTTTTGTTTTGTCCCGAGTGATTTGAAAAAATCGAGGTTGGCGGAGTAGGCCCGTACTTCTTCCAGCCGGCGCCGCCGTTCGGTGTCGTTCAGATCGCGGTCGACGCGGCTTTCTTCAAAAAATTGGTAGGCCAGGCGCAGGGTGGCCAGGTCGTACAGGCTGTTTTGGCTGTTGTGGGCGATGTTCAGGTTGTTCATCAGCCATTTTTGCGGGCCGTAGTACCATTCGGCGCTGCGGGGCGCGCCGTCGCGGTAGCGGACGAGCCGGTCGTAGCGGGAGTAGTCGGTGGTGGTGGAATAGTGGAACCCGTAGTTGAAATCCCATTTTTCATTGGGCTTGAACCGCAGTTTTTGCATCATATTGATCTGCGAATAGGCGGTGGGCCGCTGCACCAGCGGGTCGTCGTTGGCCACGATGACATCCCTGTCATCTTGCCGTTGTGTGTACACGGGGCGCAGGTATTCATCGGGGCCGTTGGCGCCCATGCGCAGATCGCCGAAGTCGTTGTGGGAGAAACTCGTCACCATCGCCCATTTTTTCCAGCCCGCGTTGAGGTCGAAATGGCCGGTTCGTTCGCCGTTGGCCGAGGCGTAGCGGGCCGCCGCTTTACCACTGACCAGCGGTTTGTCGGTCAGGGTGAATTGCGGTGTCAGCGTCTGGAAATTCATCACGCCGCCGATGGCGTCGCTGCCGTAAATGACCGAGCCCGGCCCGAAAAACACCTCCGTATTTTCGACGGCGTAGGGATCGAGGGAGATGACGTTCTGGAGGTTGCCGCCGCGGAAAATGGCGGTGTTCATTCGGATGCCGTCCACGGTGAGCAGCACCCGGTTGGTGGAAAAACCCCGGATCATGGGGCTGCCGCCGCCCTGCTGGCTTTTTTGTATAAACACTTCGCCGGAATTGCCCAGCAGATCGGCGGCAGTTTGCGGGTTTTGCAGCGCCACATCCCGCGCGCTGATGCTGGTGATCTTTGCCGGGATTTCGCGTTTGGGCTGGTTCCAGCGAGTGGCGGAAATAACCACCTGGTCAAGCGAAAGTCCGGAATGTGCCAGGGTAACGACAAAACCCGCCTGCTCGAGCCCGGCGTATGTAGTGGTTGCCGTTTCATAGCCCAACAAACGGATTTCTATTCTCTGCGAACCCCGGAACGCCGAAATATCGGCCTGCCCCTGCGTATTGGTCGTTGCAAAAGCCCTGGGCGTTTCACTGAGCAGGGTGGCCATTTCGAGGGGCTGGTTGGTTTCGCGGCGAAACCAACC
>CALEYM010000669.1 GCA_937926185.1 uncultured Bacteroidota bacterium
GTTACACGCCGGTATATTTTGAAAGTTTGGAATAAAATTTTTAAAAATTGCGATAAAGATATTTACCTTTGTCGCATCATTTCAACGTGTAATTGTTGTTCAAACTTCTTTAAGCATGGTGGAAAAATATAACATTTCGGTAACCCCTGCCAAACACTCGAAGCGGTCTTCCGTTGATTTCGACAACATCCCCTTCGGAAAAATTATTTCCGATCACATGTTTGTCGTTGACTTTGACGGCGAGCAATGGGTTAACCCCCGGATTCAACCGTTCAGGAAGTTTGAAATATCGCCGGCCAACCTGGCCCTGCACTACGGCCAGAGCATCTTCGAGGGCATGAAAGCTTCGAAACGCAATGGCGAACCGGTGTTGTTCCGGGCCGACTTGCACGCCCGGCGCTTCAACGTTTCCGCCGAACGCATGTGCATGCCGGAAATCCCGGAAGACCTGTTCATGCAGGGGCTTAAAATGCTCGTGGACCTGGATCGCGACTGGATACCGGAAAGAGAAGATCATGCCCTGTACATACGCCCCCTCATGTACGCCACCGACGAATATTTTGGCGTTCATTCCTCCGAAAAATATCAGTTTCTCATCTTTACCGGCCCGGTCGGCCCTTATTATCCGAAACCGGTAAAACTGTGGGTCGAAGAAGTATTCACCCGTGCCGCGCAGGGCGGCGTGGGAGAGGCCAAATGCGCCGGCAACTACGGCGCTTCACTGCTTCCGGCCCAACGCGCTAAAAAAGCCGGTTACGACCAGGTGATGTGGATGGACGCGGTCGAAAAAAAGTACGTGCAGGAAGTAGGCACTATGAACCTCTTTTTTGTCATGGACGGCAAAGTGATCACCCCGGCAACAACCGGCACGATTTTAAGAGGCGTAACCCGCGATTCGTTCCTGACGCTGTTGAAAGACTGGGGGTATACCGTGGAAGACCGTTTGATCAGCATTGCTGAAATCGCCGATGCCTACTGGCGCGGCACTTTGCAGGAATGTTTCGGCGCCGGCACCGCGGCAGTGGTCAGCCACGTGAGCGATATTACCTGGCGCGACAGAAAATTGGAACTTCCCCCGGTGGATGAACAACATCGGCCGGTGGGTACACGTTTAAAAAAATATATCAACCGCCTGCGCATGGGCCTGGAAAGAGACGAATACCACTGGCTCCAGTCCTGCGAAGATTCCGGCGTATGGAACCTGGTGCGTGAAAAAGCCGCTGAAACCGTATCAGTTTGATTAGAAACCTGTATGGATACGGCCTCAAGATATGCTCGGGCGTTCGGTTTATTGCCGGACGCCCTTTTTGTTGATTGAGTGATTGAGCGATTGAGTGATTGAGTGATTGAGTGATTTAACTAAACCCACATCGTGGGTAAATGACGATTCAGCCATAATTACCCGCGATGGTGGATAAATCACTCAATCACTCAATGGCACTCAATCAAAAGAGGTGTATCCCATAAAGAAATAACCACACGAAAGCCAGCACGGCGGTGGCGATCACCACGCCACGCATGGACAGATCCCAACGGCGGCGGCGAAACAAATTGAGTGGGATCAGGTTCAGGGCAATGGCCACGATGGCCAGGGTGCGTTCCCGGAAATTCGGCGAAAAACCGGTGCTGCTCGCGGCGCCCTTTATTTCCAGCAGAGAAAATATCTGGTGCAGCATAATAAAGCCCAGCAGCGGAAGCATGACGCCAAAGACCAGGCCGACCCAAATTTCATTGCGATTTAGCATGCGTTTTATTTGTTTGGAATTGGTTATACCCTGAATTAAAATAACAGTTGTTCAATACCGCGCATATCTTTTAAAGCGATATAATCCGTCAAATCGTGCATAGACGGTACGACGGAAATGTAACCGTGTTCAAGCGCCCAAATATCGGTGTCTTCGGCATGATCGTTGTTCACGAATTTACCGGTCAGCCAATAATAGGGTTGATTATTCGGGTCGCGGGCTTCCAAAAACTCCTCCACCCAGCGGGCATCGGCCTGCCGGCACACGCGAAGGCCCCGGATTTCGCCATCCTGCAAATTCGGTATGTTGACATTCAGTAATTTGACCGGATTCGCCTGCTCGTCCAGCGCATATTGGATGATCTTTTTTATCCAGGGCTTGCCCGGTTCGAAGTCGGCTTCGAAACTATAGTCCAACAGGGAGAACCCGATACTTCTTATGCCTTCCAGCGAAGCCTCCATCGCAGCCGACAAGGTACCGGAGTAAATGATGTTGATAGAGGCATTGCTGCCGTGATTGATGCCGGAAACGCACAGGTTGATCTTTCTGTCCTTCAGCACCACGTGTTTGGCCAGTTTGACACAATCGACCGGGGTACCCGAACACTCCCAAGCCTCGATGCCGGGAAATACCCGGACATGCTTCAGCCGGATGGGATCGTGTATGGTAATGGCGTGTCCTTTTCCGCTTTGCGGCGAATCGGGCGCCACCACCACTACCTCCCCCAACCCGGCGGCAACCTCCACCAGCGCCCGGATACCGGGCGCTACGATACCATCGTCGTTTGTGACTAAAATTAAAGGTTTCGACATGCCACAAAGGTAGCGGATGTGTGAAGACCTGATGCCGGACGCTCAAAATTCTCCGGAAAAATTAAAGACCACCCTAAAACAAGGAGCGTCAAATGCAGTATTCAATACAATTTGCGTCAACAAATTTGCGTATTTACAGTGTTAATTCGTCATTTCACGGGCAAATTAAAATCTTGTCCTGATTTTAAAACGGATTTTTGAATTTTTGCCTTAATCTTGCAGGGAAATTCACCAGTATTTCCAAACAAAAACAACAAACCGCCACTAACCTTATCTATCAATAAACAGCCGGTTATGAAACACACTATTCCTGCCCTGCTAAGCCTTTTCAGCGTCAGCATGTTGTTCGCGCAACAATCGTCGCCATTGTACCTTTTATTCAATTCGACCTGTATGGACCAACTGGAATACCGCCAGGTATATTCAGGCGCCACCATGATGGGTTATTCCGTACACCCCACCGCCAACGAACAGTACGTTCTGATGGCCGGCTCCGGAGGTATCAACTCCCCCACCCTGCCCAAGGGCACGGTCAATTGCCGGGAATACGCCCTGAACGAACAATTCCTAAATGATGTCAATAACGTAAGCCGGCAGGTATATATCGTGCACCAGTTGACCAAGGGATATATGCTCACCCCCGTGATCTCCGCTACCCAGGTACTGCGCAGCGGATCGTATTACCTGTTCCGCGCCCCCAGCTATTCTTTCGCGGTAGACACCTCCAACCTGGTGTACGAAAGCAATATCGCTACCGGCAGTTCAAACTGGTATATCTATTTCAACGGGCTGAAGATCAGGGGCTGTTATTATGAGTATTCTTTCAAACGCGAGCCGACCAGAACAAACCAGGAACGCTCGGAATTCGATTTCGTGCCGGGTATCGGCGTGATCAGCGAGCGCACCGGCATGACCGCCGCAGACGCCGAGGCCAACCACATACGCCTGATCCGGATAAACGGCATGGCCCTGGAGGACTATATTTCCCTGCAATGCCAGCAAGCGCCTGCCAACACGCCCGGCGCAACGCCGCTTTCCAAATACACGCCACAGGTCAATTACGGCGCTATGCCGGTACGCGAAAGCGACAAAGAACTCGGCTCCCTGTCCTACACGCCGGCCAACACCGGTACAGTAGGCCCGCCGCCGCTGGCCAATTGCCCCGAACCGCCCGGCGAAGGATATCACATCGTGCAACCCGGCGAAACACTCAACGCCATTTCGCGCGCCTACGAGATTCCGGTGCGGTCGCTCGTGTCCTGGAACAAGATCAAAGACCCCGACAAAATACTGATATGCCAAAAAATCTGGCTGAAAAAACCGCCGGCTGAAAGCGCCGCGTTAGCTTATAAAGGCGGAAAAACCAGCCCGGCCACTTATTCCACCCCCTCGGGCCAGGCTGTCATCCGGCAGGATGTTTACTGGCAAAATCAGGCATATCAACCCAACACCTATACGTATCAGCAGCCACAGACCTATTCCACTACCCCGCAATCTTACACGGCCCCGGCCCAGGTACTGGTGCATACCGTGCAACAAGGCGAAACACTGTACGGCATAGGCCTGCGAAACGGCTTATCGGAAGCGGAAATGCGGCGGCTCAATAACCTGCCTGCCACCGGCGACGTGCTGCTCCGGCCAGGCACCCAATTGTTTGTGAGCGACTGCTGCCCGGAAACAAGAGCGGCAGGTACCACTACTGCACAACCACAATATACGCAGCCGGCTGCCACGCAACCGCAGAACTATGGCCAACCCTCCGGCAATACTTTCCTGCCGGAACTGTACACCAATCCAACTACCGGGCAAACCCAATATACCGCGCCCGCAACTTACGGAACCCAACCCACGACCACCACTACCCAGCCGGCCACTACAACCACCCAGCCTACCCAACCGACCAAACAACCGACTTACTTCCAGGAGTACATCGTGCGGGAAGGCGATACGATCAACTCCGTCGCGATCCGTTTCAAGGTGAATGCCCAGGAACTCGCCCTGGTCAATAACAAAGAGCCGAACGAAACGCTGATCGCCGGGCAGCGATTGTTAATACCGAGAAATTGATTTGCCTGATTCAGAGGAATATACGA
>CALEYM010000670.1 GCA_937926185.1 uncultured Bacteroidota bacterium
TTCAAAATTCAAAAACGTGGAGGTTGAAGCCAAAACCTACCAGAATGGCCGGGGAGGGAAAGGCAGCGTTGCGGGCAGCAGAGAAATTTTATTCGTCTGCAAACCTAAATCAGTACATTTTGTAAATATTAAGCTAACACCAGAATCAATCTTAAATGAAGGGTTTTGAATACTGGAAAAAACTACATGACGGGGATAAATTGGAAGATTTCAACTCCGACAAGGAGGGGCTGCTTTGGTTGAAAATCAAATCAATTAAACGCAAAGACCTGCTACCGGTATTTGTAAAAGAGATCAACGTCCAGTCTACTGAGACATCACTTGACAAACAGTTTGTAAAAATATTTCACATCCTATCAAAAGATGTTGCCAATTCGCATAAACTGCTGGATGCTTTTATCCGACGAATTAATGCTGAGCAATCAGGCAAGTTGAATACAGAGCAACTTGTATCTGAACTTTACAAGCTTAAAAAATTTGATTGGGGTGGTGATTACCAAAACTCATTAGATAAATATCTGGTCAGTCGTTATGTTAAGAACTTCCAATCCTATGAAATACTCCATTCTAAATTTGATACTGAAATCCGTCCAGCTGTGCAGGGATATGTGTTGAATAGCTGGTACAATCACTGGTCAAGTATCCTGATTGAACACATTTTTAAATCTCATCCAACAGTTTTACCCACCATAGGGCAGATAAAAAACGTTGACTTTTTCATTCAAGATATCCCGTTCGATCTCAAAGTCACTTACCTGCCGGCTGAATACATCAAGGAAAAGAGAAAAGAAAAAGGTTATGCCGTCGAGTTGACATTTTTAAAGCAAAGAGCAAAGGAGGCAAAAATCACTTTTGACAAGAAAGGCAAGCCGATGGATATATTGTATGAAATTACAGAGAAAATGAAAGACAAAGGCGATGAGTTTTGTATTCAAACCCTTGTTCAAATCCGGCAGGAAAACCTCGAAATTTTAAAGGAAGTGCAATCAAACCCCAAAATGCTGGCAAAATGGCTTTACGAAAATCAGGGTGAAATGCGCTTTGGTTCTGAAAACCGGCTCTTTCTTGTTTTAGTGGACACAGAGGATTTCAATAATTCATGGAAGTTGAAGCGGAATTTAGATTTGTTGAAACCAGCGATTCAAAATCATCTTGATAATTTTGACAACAATAAATCGAGAAACTTGAAAGTCACTTTTGAGTACAAAGGGAAATCGCAGGCATTCAACGCGTTAGCAGATGTTATTTTTGTAATTAAATAATCGAAAGTCTGCCATATTTCCAAAATCTCCCACCGTCTGCCTTTCCTGCCATCCACCGTCAATCGCTCACTGTCCACAGCACCACGCTCCGGTCGTCGCTCGCGGAGATCAGAAAATCCGGCGTCCACAGCAGGCGGTTGACGGAATTGAGGTGCCCGCCGTCGCGAATGGTTTCCAGCACTTTCAGGAGTTGTAAAGTTTCCGTATCCCAGATTTTGATGGTTTTGTCGCGGCTGGCCGTGGCAAAACAGCGCCCGTCGGGCGAAAAAACAAGGTGGTTGATAGTAAACCAGTGCGCCGGCTGTTCTGATAACAGGGTGTGCTTGTTTTCCAAATCCCACACGCGCAGCATGGCGTCGCGTCCGCCGCTGAGCAGGTAACGGTGGTTGGGGGAATACGCCACGACAAAAACAGAATTACCGTGCGCGCCGGGCAGGGTGTGTTTCAGTGCCAGTGTGCCGGCATCAAGAAAATAAATGGCGCCGTCGCTGGCGCCGACGGCCAATTCGTTGCGTTTTTCAGACACGGCGACCGAACGCAGCGCCCGGTTCGACAATTGCAGACTTTCCATAGCGCGGCTTTCCCGGGCGTCCCAGCGGGTGAGTACCCCGTCGCCGCCGGCGCTGAACAGCCATTCGCCGTAATACTGAAGATCATAAACGCCTTTTTGGTGGTGTTGGATGTTCCGGGTGCGGTCGGGATGTTCCAGATCGATCCAGTGTACGCCACCGTTCATGTTGCCGGCCACGAGCAGTTGCTGTTCCGGAATAGCGTATAGCGAAAACACCTGCGTTTCCACATTGGCCAATACCCTGCCCGTTTCCGGGTTGTCCAGGTTCCATTCCACGATCCAACCGTCGCTGCCGGCCGACAGGATGTGCCGGGCATCCCGCCCCGGCGCCAGGGCATAAATGGCGGCTTTGTGGCCGGTGCAGGCGTGATTACGATAAACGACCATTCAAAGAAGGGTTAAAGGGCTAACGCCAACCCGCTTTAATCCCCGAAATACGCGATGATCTTATCGGCCAGTTCCATGCCGATATACGACTGCGCTTCGAGGGTGCTGGCGCCGATATGGGGCGAGCAGGAAACCAACGGGTGTTTCAGCAGGGCTTCGCGGGGGCTGGGCTCGTTTTCGAACACGTCGAGGCCGGCGCCGCCCACTTTGCCGCTGTCGAGCGCGGCCAGGAGGGCTTCCTCTTCGATCAGGCCGCCGCGGGCGGTATTGATGAGGAAAACGCCGTCTTTCATTTTCACCAGTTCGGCGGCGGTGATGATGGGGTGGCCGCCGCCGGGCAGGTGCAGGGTGATGAAGTCGGATTCCCGGATGACCCGGTCGAAGGATTCGGTGCGCACCCGGACGTTGATTTTCAGGTCTTCAAAATTGTTCAATTGTATACCGACTTCCGCTTCCTGCACAAAGGGATCGTGGGCGCGCACGCTCATGCCTATGCCCAGCGCCATTTTGGCAACTTCCTGACCGATCCGGCCGAAACCGATGATGCCGAGCGTTTTACCGCGCAGCTGGAAGCCGGTTTCGTAGGCTTTTTTCAGCTTTTTAAAATCGCCGCCGGAAGCCAGTTCGCGGTTGCTGCGCTGCAGCATGCGGGTCAGGCCGAACAGGTGGCCCAGGGCCAGTTCGGCCACGGCGCGCGAAGAAGCCATCGGGGTGTTGTACACCTCGATACCTTTGCTTTGCGCGTATTCCAGGTCAATATTATCCAGACCTACGCCGCCGCGGGCGATGATCTTCAGGTTTTTACCGGCCTCGATCACCTCGCGGGTGACTTTTGTGGCACTGCGTACGATCAGTACGTCGTATTCGCCGATACGTTCCGCCAGCTGGTCCTGTGGGATTTTTTCTTCATTTACAATATAGGAAGCTTCTTCCAGCAGGAGCTTGCCGTCAGGGTGAATGCCATCATTGGCCAGAATCTTTACCATCGGTAGTTTTTGATCATTTAAAAGCGCGGCAAAGATAGGTATTGGTTATGGTAAATGATGGATAAGCCCGGACAAGGAATGTAAACCCGCGCTTTTATTTGACGTCTTCGGCCTTTTTGCCCGCCGCTTTGATCAGAAAGAACAAGACGGTACCTATGATGATGAAATTGACCACCGCGTTGATAAAATTACCAACCTTTATACTGCCGATCATCACGTTGGAAAAGTCCGGCTGACCCATGATCATGCCGAGAATGGGGGAAATGATGTCGTTAACCAGGGAGTCGATGATTTTACCGAAGGCGCCGGCAATGATCACGGCCACGGCAAGGGCCAGCACGTCGCCCCGGAGCAAAAATGCTTTTAATTCCTGAATCATTATGTTTTTCGTTTTGTTGAAAAAGAAACGGTGTAAGCGCGGTAAATGTAAAACGGTTTTCTATTTTTCTTAGAAGTTGGCAAAAATTATTTATTCTGTGTTCAAATAAATATTGCGCCTGCGCGAAGGTTTCGGCTAAGAGTTTTGAAATTTTATTCGCCAGCTCCTGTCCAAAACAAGGATGCGGCGATACGGTCGGCAAACAGTTTGCCGGCGCGGCTGAGGCGGTAAATGTCGCCGTTTTGCTCCACCGTGCCGTCGCGTAAAAACGGCGCCATTTCCGCCAGAAAGTACGCGGGAAAGGCCGGGCCGATAGCGGCGATCCGGCTCAGTTCGCAGCCCCGGATGGTACGCAGGCTGGTCATCACGTATTCGTTGTACCGCTGGGCGGGGGTCAATTGCTCTTCTTCGAAGGGCAGTTCGCCGGCTTCCAGCGCGCGCAGGTATTTGGCGTTGTTGGCCACGTTCCACCGGCGGCTGTGCCCGTTGAAGGAGTGCGCGGAGGGGCCCACGCCCAGATAGGGTTCGCCGCGCCAGTAGCTGCTGTTGTGGCGGGCATGGCGGCCGGGCAAGGCGAAATTGGAGATTTCGTAGTGTTCGTAGCCGCGCGCGGCCAGCGTATCCTGGAGGTATTCGAATTGCCGGGCGGCCTTTTCCTCGTCGACAGCAGGCGATTTGCCCGCGCGCACGAAATGGGCCAGGGCGGTGCCTTCTTCCACGGTGAGGGCATAGCAGGACAGGTGCGGAATGCCTTCTTCCAGCGCGATGCGCAGGTTTTCGGCCCAATGGGCGTCGGAGGTGGTGGGCGCGCCGTATATGAGGTCGATGGTCAGGTCGTCGAAACCGGCAGCGGCGGCGTGGTAGAGGCAGCGGCGGGCCTCTGTCGCCGAGTGGGCGCGGTTCATCCAGCGCAGGTCTGCGTCGTGAAACGACTGAATGCCGATACTCAGGCGGTTGACGGGTGTGTGGCGGCGCAGGTCGTGTAGTTTTTCCTTCGTCAGGTCGTCCGGATTAGCCTCCAGGGTGATCTCCGCGTCGGCAGAAACGCGGTGCAGGGCGTAAATTTTTTCAAAAATACGCTCCAGTTCGGGCAGTTCCAGCAGAGATGGGGTGCCGCCGCCGAAATAAATGGAGCTCAGTTCGGCGCCGCCGAGGTAATCGCGCTGCAGATCGAGTTCGCGCAAAATCGCCTCCACCATGGCCGGTTTGTTCCGCAGGGTGGTGGAAAAGTGGAAGTTGCAATAATGGCAGGCTTGTTTGCAAAAAGGAATATGCAGATAGATTCCAGGCATGATAGGTCAATCCCCGCTGAAGCGGGCGAAGCGGTCAATAGTGCAGTCGCGCCAGGCAATTTTTAATTTCATCGCCAACGTATTTACGGGGTTCTCCATTGAGGTGTATGGCCTCTTGCAGGGTTTTAAGGTCATCGGGGTGTTCGGGCAGCAGGGTTTCCATTTCGCGGTAAATGCGCAGGGCCT
>CALEYM010000671.1 GCA_937926185.1 uncultured Bacteroidota bacterium
CAATGTTCAATGTTCAATGTTCAATGTTCAATGTTCAATGTTCAATGTTCAATGTTCAATGTCCAATGACTTACAAGACCACGGCCGAAGGCGTCGCGTGAAAAGTCAAAGCACAGAGAACTTGAAACAGGTTGGGAAATATTGTTTTGGATTCGTCGCGGTTTTAGACTTTCCAGGTTTTAAAAACTTGGAAAGTCTACCCGATAACGAATAATATTTCTCTGACTTTCAACAATCAACAACTTGCGTCAATATGGCAATGCGCACTCTATACAATATATACATAACTTTCAGATTACCATTGCTGTTTTGGGCGTTTGCCAGCCTGGCAAACACTCTGGCCGCCGCTCCGCCCTCCTGGAGCGTCCAGCCTTCCGATTACCAGTTCAACATGAACATGGTGATCCGGGTGAGTTACAACAACGTGTTGTCGAACGATGCGGGCAACGTAGTTGGCGTTTTTGTTGGCCCGGAGTTGCGGGGCGTAGCGACGCCGACGAATATCGGCGGGCAGATGTATTACTTTGTCACGGTGTATTCCAACCAGTACCACGGGGAAACGCTGCGTTTCCGGGCGTATTACGCCCCCGACGATGACGTGTACGCCACGCTCGAATCGGTGCCGTTTATACACCACGGTTTCACCGGGAACCTGTTGTCGCCATTCCGGATCAATATCGACCCGAATGTCGACCAGGCGCCCGAAATACTGCCCATACCCGCCGATACCACGCTGCAAAACCTGCCGTTTGACGCGCTTGACCTGAACGATTATCTGTTCAGCCTCGACGGCGACCCTGTGACGTGGAGCGTTACGGCAGGCCCAAATCTCAGCGCATCGGTTGTCAACGGTATCCTGACCGTAACGCCCGTTTCATCTGCCTGGACCGGCACCGAAAGCGTACAGATCACCGCCGCGGAAAATACGTCGAACGGGTACATTGCGATGCGTTCGGCGCTGTTTACGGTATTGCCGGATTACGGGCCGCCGGTATTGCAGGGCCTGCCTTCGCAAACGATCTTTCCCGGCGAGGCCTTCACGGAGTTGGATCTGGACGATTACCTGCAATTCAACGGCCCCTGCCGGGCCTTCGAGCTGCGCGTTTTTCCTTACGAAGGTACCGACCCTGATCCGGCATGGACCAACGTGCCGGCGGGGCCTTTGCCCATGACTGTTGTGGCGCGCCCCTTATTTGCCGGCGAAACGCTGGCCGGCGCGGGCGCCAAGCTGGCGGCCTTTGTGGGCAATACCCTGGTAGGCACGGCGGAACCGTCAGGCGCACCCCCGTTTGTTTACTATTCCCTGAGTTTGCAAAACCTGGCCATAGGGCCCATTATCTTCCGGTTTTACCACGCCGAAAACCAGTATTTGTATGAAAAATCCACGTCTTTGCTGTTAAAGCCCGGTGTCACGGTGGGTACCGCGGCTGGGCCGTATGTCATTCAATTTGCGCCGCTGGTACCCGCACTGTCTCCCGACGGCAGGGTGCAGGTAACGGTGGCCGACCCGGGCTGGCTGGGCGATTTCCCGGTTGATTTTATTGTAAAAGACTGCTACTTTCCCGATGCGCGGCGCGATACGGCCACGGCGGTGTTCAGCGTCACTGTTGACAACCGGCCCCATTTAAGTTCGCCTTCGGAGGTTAATTTTATGGAAAACGCCTGTTCGGCGCTGTACGACGCGCAGGCTTCCGACCCGAACGATTCGGAAGGCGCAGGGCTGAATTATTCGATTACCGGCGGCGCCGATGCGGGGAGATTTGCCATCGACGCCGGAACCGGTCAATTGTCGTGGTTTAACTTCAATCCCGATTTTGAAAATCCTGCCGACGATAACACAGACAACGTTTACGAAGTGACAATCCGGGTGACCAATACGCTGAATATCTTCGACGAACTGATACTGGCCATCACGGTGACCGACGAGGCCGCCGAACCGTTCCAGGCCCTCCTCAACGGCGGGGCCGCGAACGTGTGCATGGCCGGTAGCGCGGTATTGCAGGCTTCGGGCGGCAGCGCCTACCTGTGGAGCACCGGCAGTACAAATACCTCCATAACGGTAAATACGGCCGGTATTTACACGGTGACGGTCACCAGCGACGGCGGCTGTACAGCCAGTGCCACGGTCACGGTCAGCCCGAGACCCACTATTGCAGCCGCGGGTAACAGCGCCCCCGTCTGTGCCGGCTCGAATATCAGCCTGCACTCGACTGTTTCGGATGGCAGCGGGGTATACACGGCATTTTCCTGGGCCGGCCCGAACGGCTTTAACGCCTCGGTGGAAGATCCCGCGCCGTTTGCGGCCACACCTGCCGCCGCGGGGGTGTACACCGTGACGGTGACCGACGAGGGTGGTTGTACGGCCACGGCGACGACAAGCATTGCGGTATCGGGTAATTCGGCGCCTGCAGTGGCAGCGACGAACAACGGCCCGCTCTGCGCGGGCCTCACCTTGTCGCTGGGCGCCGCGCCTTCGGGTGGTTCCGGGGTTTATTCCTCGTACAAATGGAGCGGCCCGAACGGTTTCGGTTCCATGTTGCAAACGCCTCCGGGCTTTGCCGCCATCGCGGCGGCTGCCGGCGTGTACACGGTGACCGTGACGGACAACGCCGGTTGTACGGCCACGGGCACGACGGCAGTGCAGGTAAAACCCTTGCCGGCAATTGCCGTTTCCAGCAACAGCCCGGTGTGTACGGACGGCACTGTTTTATTGAATTCCACGCCATCGGGCGGTTCCGGAAACAGTTACGTTTTTACCTGGTCGGGGCCAAATAGCTTCGCATCCGCGGCGGAAGACCCGGCGGGCATTCCGGCCCTGGCGGCGGCGGGCGGTATATACACGGTGTCGGTGACCGACGGTGGCGGCTGTACGGCCAGCGCAACGGCTTCAGTGGCAGTCAAGGGATTGCCCGCGATCACGGCTTCGTTGTTGTCGCCGGTCTGTACCGGCGGTAACATCCGGCTGGCCTCCGCGCCTACGGGCGGTTCGATGCCTTACGCCCAGTTCAGCTGGAGCGGGCCGGACAATTTTAACGCACAGGCAGAAGACCCCGCGCCGTTTCCCGCTGTTCCGGCGGCAGCCGGCGTGTACACGGTTACAGTAACCGACCAGGCAGGCTGCACGGCCACGGGCAGCGTATCGGTGACCGTTCACCCCGTGCCGGCGATCGTGGCCCTTGGCACGGGTTCTGTATGCCAGGGCGGCAGCCTGACGCTGATTTCCACACCCTCCGGCGGCACGGCGCCATACATGCTGTTCAACTGGACGGGTCCGGACAATTACGTGGCCTCGGTGGAAGACCCCGCGGCGTTTAACGTCACGCCTGCCTCGGCGGGCATTTACCAGGTAAAAGTGACCGACAGCAAAGGCTGTACGGGTACGGCTACGACAACGGTGGCGGTATATATGAAGCCCACGGTGACGGCAACAAGCAACAGCCCCGTATGTACGGGGAGCAATATCGACCTGCAGGCCAATTCCACCGGCGGATCGGGCGTTTACGCGACCTTTAGCTGGATAGGGCCCGATGGGTTCATGTCGATGCAGCAAAATCCTGCCGGGTTCCCGGCAACGCATCTAAAGACCGGTACCTACCACCTGACGGTGACCGACAATGCAGGCTGTACGGCCACCGCTTCCACTTCGGTGGCCGTGTCGGCCAATATAGCGCCATCGATCACTGCATCGGGCGCAGGCCCGGCGTGTGCGGGTGGCGGCAACATCGTATTGGGTTCTACGCCTTCGGGTGGTACGATGCCCTACACCGGCTTCGCCTGGTCGGGTCCCGGCAATTATGCGGCCAGCCAGCAGAACCCGCCGGCATTTCCGGCTACGGGCGTCGCTTCGGGTGTTTATCGGGTAACGGTGACCGATAGCAAGGGCTGCGCCGGCACCAGTTCGGTAAGCGTACCGGTAGGCGCCCTGACGGCTGCCCCGACGACGAACACGCCGCTTTGCGCGGGCTCAACGGTGTACTTGAGCGCCAACCCATCGGGCAGCGCGGGTACTTATATTTCCTTTACCTGGTCGGGGCCCAATGGTTACATGGCTTTTGTTGAAAACCCGCCGGGCTTCCCGGCCGCGGCAAATGCCGCGGGCGTGTACACGGTCACCATAACCGATAACCTCGGTTGTTCGGGTACGGGTACCGTTACGGTATCGCTGGAAAGCAATGACGCGCCAACGATTGACTGCCCGGCAGACCAAACAGTGGCGGCTGACGGCGACTGTGCAGTTGCGTTGGACAGTTGGGTATCACTTGCTACCAATGTGAGCGACGACTGCACCGCTACCGGGAATATTTCCATTACTCAGACGCCCGCTGCTTCCACCCTTTTATCGGGGCATAATGATGAAGAAACGATAACGCTGACGGCCGACGACGGTACCGGCAATACGACGCCCTGTTCTTTCGGGGTTACTTTGAAGGACGTAACGCCGCCATCGATAACTTGTCCGCCCGATCAAACCGTGGCCTCCGGCGCCGGCTGTTCCGCGTCCCTGGGCGATTGGATTTATTTTGCTGCTAACTTAAGCGACAACTGCAAAGTCCCTGGCGAAATTACCGTCACCCAAACCCCCGTCGCTTCCACGCTTTTATCGGGCCATAATGACGAAAGAACCGTAATGCTCACTGCCAACGATGGCAATGGCAATGCAACGCCTTGTACATTCAAGGTCACGCTTAAAGACGTTGCGCCTCCATCGATCACCTGCCCGTCTGACAAAACTGTGGCAGCAGATGCCAGTTGCACCGGGCTGACGGGCGATTGGGTATCGTCGGCTACCAATGTGTCGGACAATTGCACGGCAAGCGGCTCGATACAGGTCACCCAGCTGCCTGTCGCCGGCACGTTGTTGTCCGGACACAACGACGAAGAGACAGTAACGCTTACAGCCGACGACCTGCATGGCAACACCACGCCCTGCACGTTCAAGGTGACGCTCAAAGACGTGACGCCGCCTTCCATTACCTGTCCTGCCGACCAAACCCTGGCGGCCGATGCCGTTTGTTCCGCAACCCTGGGCGATTGGACGCTGTCGGCTATCAACCTGACCGATAATTGTAAGGCCCCGGGCGACATAGCCGTTACCCAGATACCGCCTGCTTCCACGCAGTTGTCCGGGCACAACGAGGAGAAGATGGTAACGCTCACTGCCGGCGACGGAGCCGGCAACACCACGCCCTGTACGTTCAAAGTCACGCTCCGGGACGTTGCGCCACCATCGATCACCTGCCCGTCCGACAAAACTGTGGCCGCAGATGCCGGCTGCACCGGGCTGACGGGCGATTGGGTATCGTCGGCTACCAATGTGTCGGACAATTGCACGGCAAGCGGCTCGATACAGGTCACCCAGCTGCCTGTCGCCGGCACGTTGTTGTCCGGACACAACGACGAAGAGACAGTAACGCTTACAGCCGACGACCTGCATGGCAACACCACGCCCTGCACGTTCAAGGTGACGCTCAAAGACGTGACGCCGCCTTCCATTACCTGTCCTGCCGACCAGACGGTGGCAGCGGATGCAAACTGCGCCGGCGTGGCCGGCGACCGTACGGGTTTGGCCGGGGTAGCGGACAATTGTACCGCGGCGGCCAATATTTTGGTCACCCAAATGCCAGCCGCCAACGCGCCCCTGTCAGGTCATAATGCCGAACTGACCGTGACACTTACCGCCGACGACCTGCATGGAAATACGGCGTCCTGTTCTTTCAAAATAACCCTTAAGGACGTGACGCCGCCGTCAATCACCTGCCCGAACAATACCACCGTGTCCTGTACGGCAAATGTACCGGCGCCGGACGCCGGCAGTGTGACCGCCCAGGACAATTGCAGTACGCCGGTGAAAACATTTTTGTACGATACTGCGCCCTACGACAGCGCCTGTATCAACCGCTTCCGGATCGACCGCTACTATCGCGCCGCGGATGCGGTGGGCAACAGCAACAGTTGTTCGCAGCGGATCACAGTACACGACGATACGCCCCCAAACCTGTTGTTCGTGCCGGCCAACGTAACGGTCCAATGCAACGCTATACCCAACGTGGGTACCCCTTCGGGAGCAGATAATTGCGCCGGTAACGTCGCCGTGACGTATAACGGGCAGACGGTATCCAATATCCTGTGCACTGATTCCTATACGATTACCCGGCAATGGACGGCCACCGACGCTTGCGGCAACACCAAAACGGCCACCCAACGTATCACCGTGCAGGATACGCAAAGGCCGCTGTTTACTTCCGTGCCGGCCAATGTGACCGTGGAGTGCAGCGCCGTGCCAAATGTGGGGACGGCCACGGCTACGGACAACTGCGACCCCACGGTGACGGTAACATTTGACAACGAAAGCCGCACCAACGGTTCCTGTCCGGACACCTACACCCTCACCCGGCGATGGTTGGCGGTAGATAACTGCGGCAATACCCGCACGGCCACCCAACGTATTACGGTGCGCGATACGCAAAAGCCGGCGTTTACCACCGTTCCGCAAAATGTGACGATCCAATGCACCGAGCCGGCGCCAAACGTTGGGACGGCAACTGCCACCGATAACTGCGACGCCTCGGTAACCATTACCTACCTGGGGCAGAATTCCACGTACAGCAACTGCCCCAACAACTACCAGATCACCCGTGTATGGAGGGCTACCGATAATTGCGGCAACTCGACTACAGCCGCGCAGATCATCACCGTGCAAGACACACAGGCGCCGGTATTTACCAGCGTGCCGAACCATGTGACCATACAATGCGATGATCTTGTGCCAGGCATCGGCAACCCGACGGCTACCGACAATTGCAGCGGGTATGTGCAGATCACGTTTTTGGGTCAATCCAGTACCGGTGGCGATTGCCCACAGGAGTATGTTCTCCTGCGCAGCTGGCGGGCGCAGGACGAATGCGGCAATTCCGTTACGGCCACCCAGACCATCACCGTACAGGACACCGAGGCGCCCGTATTCATGAACCCGCCTGCGAACGTCACCGTTTATTGTTCGAATATCCCATCGACGCCTATTGTGACGGCCCAGGATAATTGCAGCAATTTGGCGTCCGTAACATACCTGGGTCAAAGCCAGTCGCCGGGCGATTGCAGCAGCGGTTACACGATCACGCGCACCTGGACGACGGACGACGATTGCGACAATACGGCGACGCATACCCAGTTGATCACGGTGTCGCCCAGCTTTTCGCCCGGCCCTGACGACCGCATTGGAGCAGTGGGAGGACATCCGGATGCGTTGCCAAAGGATTTCCGGATCATGCCCAATCCCAGCAGCGGCGCTTTGCAACTCGATCTGTCGGCCTTTGCCGGCGAAAGCCTGCGGGTGTTTGTTTACAATAACCTGGGCGTGTTGGTTTGGGAGCGAAATTTGCCGGAGGCGCCAAAAACAGCCATGCGGCTGAATTTGCGGGAGCAAAAGCATTTGCCGGCAGGCATATACCGGATCGTGGTGGAACACAACGGCGAACGGTACGTGAAAACACTGGTGTTGACGCGGTAAGACGCGTTTCCCCGGCATTTTAGCCGGCATCCTGCAATCCGGCCATCATAGTCGTAAATGCCCTTCTGAATTGTTGGCGTGTAAAAGGTTTGAACAATGCCGGGTAATCTGATTCGCTGGGAGGGGAATTTTCAATATCCTGTTTGCGGGCGCCGGTAATAAAAAGAATACGGGTGTGAAACCGCTTCCGGATTTCACGGGCGAGCGCCGTGCCGTTGGCTCCGGCGTTCGTGCGAAAATTGAGCAGGGCAAACGCAGGACGAAATTGTTCGCACAACCGCATTACTTCGGCGGTGTTTGACGCATAAAGCACGCTGCACCCCGATTCTTCCATCGCTTCGCCGATAAATTGGGCGATTATAGGCTCGTCTTCCAGCAAGAGGATCAACATTGGATACGTAACTGAACAACGGGCAAAGAAGGTCGACATTGGCGGGACTTACTCAATATAATCAGGCAAATGCCGGCTTGAGCCAGTGGAGGGAGAAAAACGGGCAGGGAAAAGGGGGCTTTACAGCCGTTGGAAACGGCTGATGATCTCGTCTTTAGCTGCTTTATTGACCGGAATTCTGTGTTTGCCGATCAGGAGGGTCGTGTCTTCGATGGCTTCCACGTGCGAGAGGTTGACCAGGTAGGAGCGGTGTACCCGCATCAGCGAGGGTTCGTGGGCGAGCGACTCGGAGAATTGTTTGAGGGTTTGTCCGAGTAGAAATCTTTTATCGGCGCTTACTACTGTACAGTAATAATCCGCTGCTTCTGCCCAAAGGATGTCTTTGATAAAAATACGAACCAGGCGATCTTTGGATTTGATAAAAATGCGGTCGGGGAAAAAAGTGACGCTGCCTGCATTGCCGCTATCCCCGGTAGCAGGCACGGGCGTTTGGGGGGTATGGGTTTGAACGGCCAGTTCTATGGCGTGCCGCAGGTCTTTGCCGCGAAAAGGTTTGCCGAGAAAAGCCGCGGGCATGGTGGATTTGGCGCGGGCGAAGGTTGCCTCATCGGTGTTGCTGGTGAGAAAAATGAGGGGGACGGGGTGGGATTCAAGTATTCTGCCGGCCGTTTCAATGCCGTCGAGCCGGCCACTCAGTTGAATATCCATGAGTACCAGGTCGGGAGCGTCGGCGCCGATATGCGCGAGCGCGGCTTCACCGCTGTCATACTGGCCGGCTACGAAATATCCCATTTCCGTGAGCCGGTCGGCGAGGTCAGCGGCCACGATGGGTTCGTCTTCAACGATGAGGATGCGGATAGTTTCCATACGATGACTAAAAATGTCGGAATGGCAAGATGGTTAAAAGCAAGTCTTTGTTGAACGCCTCAGGCCATTTTGAAATTTTCAAACCGGATCAGGGTACTGTAGCCGGTTTCCTGTTCCGGCACTTCGGGGACGCCGCCGAGTTTTTTGCTCAGCATTTGCACGAGCCTGGAGCCGAAGGCTGTGCTTTGCCCGGGATCGGGTATGGCGGCTTTACCCACACCGTCGTCGGATACCTGCAGGCAGAGGCGACCCGTTTCGTCTTTCCACAAAGCGATCCTGACGACGCCCGTCCGATCGCCGGGGAAGGCATATTTGAGCGAATTGGTCACCAGTTCGTTGATAATGAGGCCGAGCGGCACGGCGGTATCCACGTCGAGGCGCAGGGGTTCGATTTGGTACCGGATGCTTACGCGTTCGCTTTCGTCGAGGCCGAAGGAATCGAGCAGGGCATTGCCCAGATTGGGCAGGTAGTCGGGCATATCGACGGCGGCGAGGTTGTCGCCCATGTAGAGTTTCTGGTGGAGCAGGCTCATGGCATCCACGCGGTTCTGGCTTTCGCGCACGGCGTCGAGGGCGGCTTCGTCGGCGATCTGTCGTGATTGCAGGTGCAGCAGGCTGGACAGGATTTGCAGGTTGTTTTTTACGCGGTGGTGAATTTCTTTGATCAAAAACTCTTTTTCGGCATTGCGGCGGCGCAGGAT
>CALEYM010000672.1 GCA_937926185.1 uncultured Bacteroidota bacterium
AACGCACCCTGTCACTGCCCGATGATATGATCATTCGGGAGGGCATCACCAAACACATTCTGCGGGAAGCCATGAAGGGCACCCTGCCCGAACAAATCCGCATGCGCCGCGACAAGATCGGTTTTGAAACGCCGGAAGCGGAGTGGTTCCGGACGCCTGTTTTCCAGAAATACATAAAAAATCTGATTTCTTCCGGGCCTTTTATCTCCAGAGGCATCATGGATGTAAAAAAGGTACAGTTGTTGTATAACAATCATCTGGAAAGGAAAGCTAACCATTCGCGGGAAATCTGGAAGTGGATACACCTGGAGAAATGGTATAATCAATTCATTGACTGACCATGCGATCGCTGAGAAATCTGATGTATAAAATATTGCGTTTTTCCGGAATGCCTTTTGTGTTCCGGGAAATCCTGCAACGGAAAAAAGTGAGCATCGTGATGCTGCACGACCCGGCGCCCGATATGGCCGACCGTACTTTCCGCTTTCTGGCCCGGCATTACAACATCATATCGCTCGACGATTTTCTGGAAGCCCGCCGCTCAGGCGACGCCGGGCGCCTGCCCGATAAAGCCCTGATCATTACCCTCGACGACGGACACCTAGGCAATTACCACCTGTTGACGGTCATTAAAGCACTGAACATCCCGGTCACCATTTTTTTATGCGCCGGGATCATCGATACCAGGCGACAATATTGGTTCCAATACCAGCATCCCGGCCTTTCCAAACCGGCGCTCAAACAAATGACCAACCGGGAAAGGCTGGAGGCGTTGGCCAAAGCCGGATTCCGGCCTGAACACGAATGGGCCGAACCGCGGGCGTTAAACGCAACCCAGATACGGGAGATGGCGCCTTACGTCAATTTTCAGGGGCATACCGTGTTTCATCCCTGCCTGCCGAAGTGCAACGATGCGGAGGCCTTCCATGAAATAGCCGGCTGCAGGGAAATCCTGGAACAAAATTTCCACCTGAAAATCAACGCCCTGGCTTACCCAAACGGCGATTACTCCGAACGGGACATCGAATTGATCAAACAGGCCGGCTATACCTGCGCCATCACAGTAGATTACGGTTTTAACACCATTTATACCGACCCGTACCGCCTCAGGCGCCTCAGCCTTGACGATACGGACAATACCGACGCGGTATGCGTCAAAGCCAGCGGCGCCTGGACTTATCTACTGAACCTCGCCGGCAAAAGAAGAGCCACCGGCCTGACGGACGCGGTCGCCACTCCTGCCTCATAACAGTTGAGCACACCCTGAGAATGCCTGAAATCTTCAATCAAAAACGATGCAAATAATTCTTTTTACACAATTCACGCAACTTAAAAACAGCGAATACTTTGCTGAATTTCAAGAATTTATAGAGAATACGCCGACCGGAAATTTTTTCCAGAGCCCGGAGTTTCTTCAATTTATCGAACCCGTCCGGGGCTACAAGCCCTTCCTCTGGTTATCGCTTTCCGCCGCTGGGCGGATACAGGGTTCCCTGCTGGGCGTCATTCAATCGGACGGCGGCGGGGTGAAATCCTGGCTGTCGCGCCGCCTGATCGTTTGGGGCGGGCCGGTAGTGCATGAAACGGGCAAAACAGAGATTGCCCGCGCGCTGCTGGAAGCCATGAAAAAAACGGCCCGAGGGAGCGCTATCTTTATCGAATTCCGGAATTTTTTCGATTGTTCCGAACTGAATGGCAGTTTTGAGGCATCGGGGTTCCGCTTTCGCCCGCATTTGAATTACGTGGTGAGGCTGGACGACGAAAAATCCGTCACCGGCCGCCTGAGCAGCAACCGCCGCCGGCAGATCCGCTCCAGCCTGAACGCCGGGGCGGTGGTCACCGAACCGGAATCGGAAGCCGACGTACTGGCCTTTTACCAATTACTGGTGCGCTTGTACCGGGAAAAAGTAAAAAAACCTTTGCCCAACCTCGATCTGTTCATGCAGTTTTGGAAGTCGCCTTCTTCCAAAACCTTTCTGGTCAAATACAACGGCCAGGTGGTGGGCGGCAGCGTGGGCCCGGTCTATCGCAACGAAGCGATTTACCAGTGGTACGTCTGCGGCGATAACGGCGTGATTCAGGGCGTGCACCCCAGTGTGCTGGCTTCCTGGGCGCCTATGGAATACGGGTTGAAACACGGCTATAAATTTTTTGATTTTATGGGCGCCGGACGACCGGATGAAGAATACGGGGTGCGGGAATTTAAAGCCCGTTTCGGCGGCGACGAACTCAGCTACGGCCGCTACGAACTCGTATTGAGTCAACCTTTGTACAAGGTAGGGAAATTAGGATTAAAGGTTTATCAATCGTTACGCTAATGAGAATAATCATCGACATTGGTCACCCCGCACACGTGCACATGTTCAAACACCTCGCTCACCTGCTGGTTAAAAACGGCTCGGAGGTGCTTTTTACCGTTCGCGACAAAGAATTTGAACTGGATTTGCTGAAAGCGGAAGGATTCACTTACATCAATTTCGGCAAACATTACCGCAGCCTGTTGGGAAAAATCTGGGGCCTTTTAAAATTCGACTTTCAGTTTTTTCTCACCGGGCTACTGTACAAGCCCGATTTGATCATCAGCCACGGCTCCATATATGCCGCGCATGGTTCTTTTTTACTGGGCAAAAAACACCTGGCGCTCGAAGATACGGGCAATATGGAACAGATAAGGCTGTGGCGACGGTTCACCGACGTCATCCTGACGCCCGATACCCTGCCGGTCGACCTTGGCCCCAAACAAATCCGATTTAAAGGGTATAAAGAGATCGCCTACCTGCACCCGGAATTTTTCCGCCCCGACCCGGCCATTTACCAGTGGCTGGGGTTGAAAGAAGGGGAAAAATTTGCTATCGTCCGTTTCATCTCCTGGAAAGCTACACACGATGCCGGTCATAAAGGCATCCCGGATGAGGACAAGGTGAAAATGGTGAAAAAACTGGCCGGGCAAATGAAAGTGTTTATCACTTCGGAAGCCGGTTTGTCGGAGGAGTTAAAACCCTTCCGGTTCAAAATTCCGCCCGACCGCTTCCACCATGCCCTGAACTACGCTTCCATCGTGATCAGCGAAGGCACTACCACCGCCACCGAGGCCGGCCTGCTGGGTACGCCCGCCATCTATATCAGTACGCTGTATGATTCCAACTGTGAAGAAATGGAGTCATACAACCTGGTGTACAACACCAGCGAATCGAAAAAAGTATTTGAACTGATAGACGATATCCTGGCCAAAGACCGCGAAATGATCCGCGAAAACAGCCGGGCGTTCCTGCAAACCAAAGTGAACGTAACCCGATATTTATACGACTTCATTCTGGAGCGTTATCAGAACAAGAAATTACCAATCCACCAGACATCATGGGAATCAAGCTATTAGTTACAGGCGGGGCCGGATTTATCGGTTCCAACCTCGTGGAAAAATACCTCCGCGACGACCGCATTGCCCTGGTACGGGTGGTCGACGATCTGTCGAACGGCTATTACGAGAACATTGCGCCCTATGAAAATAATCCGAAGTTCGAGTTTATCAAGGGCGATATCTGCGATTATGCCGTTTGTATGCAAGCCATGCGGGGTATTCATAAGGTCACGCATCAGGCTGCGCTGGGTTCGGTGCCCCGCTCCATTCAGAACCCGGCGCGCACCAACGAGGTCAACGTAGGCGGCACGGTCAACATCCTGCATGCCGCCAAAGAGGCCGGCGCAGACCGGGTGGTGCTGGCTTTTTCCTCCAGCACTTACGGCGACAGCGCCGAATTGCCCAAGGTGGAAGAACGAATCGGCCGCCCCCTGTCGCCTTATGCGGTCAGCAAATATGCCGCCGAATTATACGCGGAAGTGTTTGCCCGCACTTATGGCCTGAAATTTGTGGGATTGCGTTATTTTAACATATTCGGTCCCCGACAGAACGCCGATAACCCTTATGCCGCCGTTATCCCGATCTTTTGCAAAGCTTTTATTGAAGACCGTATCCCGCATATTCACGGGGACGGCACGACAAGCCGGGATTTCACTTATGTGGAAAACGCCCTGCACGCCAACGACCTGGCTTTGTTCAGCGAAAATCCGGATGCGCTCAACCAGGTGTACAACGTGGCCTGCGGCGAACAGGTTTCGCTGAATGAAATGGTGGACATGCTCCGGCAGATCACCGGAAAAAACATTCAGGCGACCCA
Source organism: uncultured Bacteroidota bacterium (assembly GCA_937926185.1). Classification (GTDB taxonomy): domain Bacteria; phylum Bacteroidota; class Bacteroidia; order Chitinophagales; family Saprospiraceae; genus M3007. The sequence goes on from CALEYM010000672.1 coordinate 4,176, forward strand.
CGGCCCCGAACGACCCGGCGACGTAAAACACTCGAAAGCCGATATTTCAAAAATTCAACGCTACTTCGGGTACAGCCCGCAAGTGCGGATGTTTGAAGGACTTAAACGGGTTTATCAGTATAACCTCGATAAATACGCCATAGAAACGGCAAGTACAATTTCCTGATTATCAAATATTTAATCTAAATCCTGTTCCAAATTATGCAAGATTTTTCCGTAGCAGTTTACCGCCGGTTGCTGGACAGTCTTCAACAAGCCGGCTACCGGTTCCAAACCTTCGCCGAATTTTTGCAGGCGCCTCATGAAAAATCCGTCGTGCTGCGTCACGACGTGGACGACCGGAAGTTACATTCCCTTGAGTTTGCCCGCATCCAGCACGAAAAAGGAATTGTGGGCACCTACTTTTTTCGCGTGGTGCCGGAAAGTTTCGACGAAAACGTCATCCGGGAAATCCATGCCCTGGGCCACGAAATCGGCTATCACTACGAAGACATGGACTTCGCGCACGGCGACCCCGACAAAGCCATTCAGTTTTTTGAGCGCCATTTGGACAAACTGCGCCGGGTAGCGCCCGTGAGTACGATCTGCATGCACGGCAGCCCGCGCTCGAAATACGACAACAAGGCCGTGTGGAAAAAGTACAATTACCGCGACTATGGCATAGCCGGCGAACCGTATTTCGACCTGAACTTCAGGAAGGTGTTTTACCTCACCGATACCGGCCGGCGCTGGGACGGCCACGCCGTCAGCGTTCGCGATAAGGTAACCGATTATTTCGGTTTGCGTTTTCACAGCACGCCTGAAATCATCCAAAGTATCCGCCAGGGCCGCTTTCCCGATCAGGCCATGTTCAATTTTCACCCGCAACGCTGGACCGACAACCAGTTGTTGTGGCTCACCGACAAATACCGTCAAAAGGTTAAAAACACGATCAAATACTGGTTGATCAAGTGGAGAAACGCTCCAAACCCGGCCGAATTGCCGCAACAAAGCCTGGTTAACCATTGATTGGCATAATTTTGGCTGCACATCCCGCGTAGGTAAACGCCGAAAATATTTCCGTTATCTTTTGGAAATACTGCCAAAATCCTTGAATT
>CALEYM010000673.1 GCA_937926185.1 uncultured Bacteroidota bacterium
TATGGCCGCTTGTTCTGCGGTTGGGTTTGCCCGCAAACGATTTTTATGGAAATGTTTTTCCGGAAAATCGAGTACTGGATAGAAGGCGACGCCAGCGAACAACGCCTGCTCGACAAGGCGCCCTGGACACCGGATAAAGTCCGCAAAAAAGCCCTGAAACACGCCGTCTTTTTTGCCATTTCGGTAGTGGCGTCCAACTTCTTCCTGGCCTATATTATCGGCATGGACGAAGTAATCCGCATTATCAGTGAACCGCTGTCGGCACATGTGGGCGGTTTTATTGCCATGTTGGTTTTCTCCGGCGCGTTTTACTTCGTATTTGCCCGCCTGCGCGAACAGGTATGCACCACCATTTGCCCTTATGGTCGCCTGCAGGGTGTGCTGTTGGTAAAAGATTCTATCGTGGTCGCCTATGATCATGTTCGCGGCGAACCGCGGGGCAAACTGAAAAAACAAAAGCCGGATGAAAATCCCAATCCCCCGGAAACCTACGGCGCGCCCGGAAACCCGGTGGAACAGATCCGCGCATCCGTGGGCATGGCGACCCATGAAAGCGAAAAACGCGCAACCGGCGACTGTATCGATTGCAAACTTTGCATCGCCGTGTGCCCAACCGGCATCGACATTCGCAACGGCACCCAACTCGAATGTGTCAACTGCACCGCCTGCATGGACGCCTGCGACGCCATCATGGATAAAGTCGGACGACCCCGCGACCTGATCCGCTATGACTCCATGACGGGCATCGAAACCGGACGCCGGAAAATTTTCACCCCGCGCGTATGGGGCTACACCGGCGTACTGATCGCTTTGCTCGTCCTCGATATCCTGCTTATCGCCAACCGGGGCATCGTAGAAACCATTATCCTGCGTTCGCCCGGACAACTGTACCAGGAAAAAGACGAAACGCACCTCACAAACCTGTACACCTATACCATCGTAAATAAATCGACTGCCGACCTGCCGGTGCAATTGCGCCTGGTTTCTCCAAATGGACAAATACAATTCGTGGGAAAAGAAATCGGCGCCATTGCCAAGGGCGCCAAAGCGCAGGGCGCGTTTTTTTTGGAATTATCCACGAGTGATCTTCAGGGCCGCAAAACGCCCGTTGTAATAGAAGTGCTGTCGGGAGGGAAGAAAATTGATGACGTAAAAACAAACTTTATGGGGCCGGGAGGCAGGAGGTAATTTACGATTTACGATTTACGACTCAAGCAAATCCTGAATATTTCAAATAAAAACGTTAACAAAAAGATGCACGCTATGAAATTCAACTGGGGAACAGGAATTGCGCTGGTGTATGGCGCGTTCGCCGTGGTTATGGTAACGGTCGTTATCGTATCGAGGCAACATGATCCGGGTTTGGTCAGTAAAGACTATTACAACCTCGACCTGAATTACCAGGACCGGATGGATAAAAAACAAAATGCCGTAAATCTGGCTAAAGCCCTGCAGGTTCAGTTTGACGCAAAACGGAAGGTCATTCGCCTGCAATTTCCGGCTGAAATCGGAACACCGGCCGGCTCCATCAAGTGTTTTCGCCCGGCCAGCACAAACGACGACTTCAGCCTGGACGTTAAAACAAGCCCCGACGGCCTTATGGAAATTCCGGCCGGGAAACTGACCAACGGCCTTTGGCAAATCGAAGTGGACTGGCAGGCCAATGGCGTCAAATATTTTAACGAATCGAAAATAACGGTTATAAACGCATAAATTGCGGATTGCGGATTACGGATTGCGGATTGCGGATTAAGCCAACCCTTGGTATTGTTTCTAAATGAAAGAATGGAAATTCTTTCTCGTGGTAACGCAGCCTTTCCCCAAGTGACATACCGTGCCAAGAGTTGGGCTAATCCGCAATCCGTAATCCGTAATCCGTAATCCGCAATCCGCAATCCGCAATCCGCAATCACCATGTTTTGGACTGCCTTTCTTCTCGGACTTGCCGGCAGCCTGCACTGCGTAGCCATGTGCGGGCCGCTGATGCTGGCGCTGCCGCTCGACGGGGCTGCGCGAAGGCGGGTATTGGGGCAAACCCTGCTGTACCAGGCAGGGCGGATTGGCATGTACGGCGTGTTGGGCGTGTTGTTTGGCTTGTTAGGCAAAGGCATCGCGCTCGCGGGGTTTCAACAGGGGCTTTCCATACTTGCCGGCGGTTTGATGTTGGTCGCCGCTTTTTTTACGATACAATGGGAACGGGCCGCACTGAGCGTCCCAGGCATACAATCGCTCACCCGATGGGTGCAGCGCCAGATCGCCATGCTGCTCCGCCAACACCCGAAAGGCGCGGCCCTCGGCGTGGGCATGCTCAACGGCTTGCTGCCCTGCGGTTTGGTGTATGCCGCCGTGGCCGGCGCTATCAGCACCACCAACGGCTGGAGTGGCGGGGCATTCATGTTACTTTTCGGCGCCGGTACCCTGCCGCTGCTGCTCGCCCTTATGCTCACCGGCCAGCGGCTCAGCCCCGTATGGCGCACCCGCTTCCGGCTGGTACAGCCACTGCTGCTGGCACTCGCCGGATTCATGCTGATCTCGCGGGGAATGAACCTGGATTTGTCATTGTTTGAATCGGCCGTGCCGAAGGCCGGGTTGGATTGTCATTGAGTCCGATTTTTTTCCGAAATTTGCCGCCATTCGTCGCATTTTTTGGCCCCTGCCGAAAATGCGACTGTTTTTTGCGTTTCTTTTATCCACCCAGCCCGGTCACAACGGGCGCAACGCACTGCAATGGTCACTACCAAAACATTATTTTCCGCCGAAGGGCTCGACGAGCGCAGCCTCGAATTTTTGTCCAACGCCATCGAAAAAAACAACCTGCCAGGCTTCGATTATTTTGAGTTCAAACGCGCCGTCACCGCGCTGGCCCAAATGAAGCTGGATGAAGCGACTTCCTACAAAAGCGCCTTTGCCACCGCTGCAACCGTGGGGCTGACCAAAGAAAAACTGATCGAAACGGCGGGCTATTACCGCGAGGTACTGCTCAAGGAAAAAGAACATTTCGACAAGGCGCTCGACAGCCAGAACGCCACCCGCGTCACCTCCCGCGAACAGGAAATCAAACGCCTGCGCGACCAGATCGAACGCCACAAAGCCGACATCGCCCGCCTCCAGGACGAGATCGCCGGTTATCTCAACCAGATCGACCAGGCCGAATCATCCGTCAAACAGGAAGCCGAAAAACTGACCAAAACCAAAACCGCCTTTGAAAAAACACACCAGTCGCTGCTGTTGCAGATCGACAAGGACGTGGAAAACATGCACAAGTATTTGTAAAACCACAAAGCATTCCGAAGTGTTATCCTTTGCGATTTGTGGTAAATAAACAAGATAAATGCGGGATTCGAAATCATTCTGGCAGCGCCCCGAAGGCATCACCGGCGGGCTTTTTTTACTCGCCATCACGGCCGGCGGCGCCGTATTATTGAACCGTTTTTTACCGGTGCTCATCGACCTGGCCCAAAATACCCTGTACCTCGCCGGCATGCTGGCCGCCCTGGGCGCCATCGTGTACGTGGTGCTCGACCCCAAAATGCGCAACCTCGTCTGGTACATGTACAAGTCGGTCATGCGCTGGATCACCGGCATCTTTGTGCAGATCGACCCCATCGGCATATTGAAATCCTTTATCGAAGACCTGGAAAAAAACCTGCGCCAGCTCAGCAAACAAATCGGCGCCCTGCGCGGCCAGATGCGTCAGTTGAAAGCCATTATGGACGGCAACAACACTGAGATACAAAAAAACATGACCCTGGCCGACCGCGCCAAAAAACAGGGCGACGAAAAGAACCTCGCCCTCGCCACCCGCAAAGCCGGTCGCCTGCAGGAAGCCAACGCCAAGTACGACGAACTCTACCGCAAGATGGAGGTATTGTACCGCCTGCTGACCAAAATGTACGAAAACTCCGAGATCGTGCTGGAAGACACCAAAGACCAGGTAATCCTGAAAGAACAGGAGTACAACGCCATCAAAGCCAGCCACAGCGCCATCCGTTCGGCTAAAAGCATCATCAGCGGCGACCCCGACCAGCGCGCCCTGTACGACCGCGCCCTGGAGCAATTGACCGAGGAAGTCAGTCAAAAAGTGGGCGACATGGAACGGTTCATGGACACCAGCCGCAACCTCATGGATTCCATCGACCTGCAAAACGGCGTTTTCGAAGAAGAAGGCCTGCAACTGCTGGAAAAATGGGAAACCACGAGCCCCCTGCTGGCTACGCCCGCCGCCGGCAAAAAATCCAAAGCGGAAAAACCGCTGGATATCAATACGCCGCCAAAGGAGATTTTAAGAGACGAAAATGACTACCGCAAACTCTTTGATTAACAACACAATAATCCGCCGGATCAGCGCAGCACCACCAGCCTGACTTTGTAGTCTTTTTGTTCAATTTTCTGCCCTTCTTTTGCAGGCGGTTCCACATTTTCCAATTTCACGGTAAAGCCGTTGAAAGTAGTTTCCCCGGCGCCGCCTTTGCTCATATCGCCGGTGGAAAGGGTGGTTGTCTGGGATGCTCCTGCCTGGCTTAAGGTCAGTACGGCATCGGCGCGGCCGGCCCAAATGCATTGTACGCCTACCGGGCAGCGGCTGTCGCCGCTCACAGAGTCGAAGCGAATACTCAACCCGTCGTCGCCGGGCGCGCAAGCCGTCGCGCCTTGCTTCAGGTCGAAGGAATTATTCAGGTTGAAGTGCACATCGCATTCGCGGGGAGTCGGGCAGGCGAACAGGAGGAGCAGAAAAAAGGTCGCCGGCAAGGCCAAAAGGATGTTTTTCATTTGAAAAAGGTTTGGTGAAAGAATTCACGGGAAATGGCTCGTAAAATTACGAAACATATCTCGTAATTTTACGAATGGCCACTATTGCCCATTACCACGAATTACTCGACGCGGCGGGGTTATTGGGCGGTTTGGAAAATTACCATCGTCAGGCTTTCAGAAGCCGCGCCTCTTTGCCGAAGTGGCAGGTGTACGACTCCGGTTTGATGAGCGCGCAGTCTTCCACCCCGTTTGCAGAAATAAGCGGATTGCCCTGGCAGGCGTTTTTAAAATTGCCGGTAACAGATTTGTTTTAACCCATACGACAAAGCACCCTACTCCCCCCACCGAAAACTCTTCGCCTCAAATCCGGCCAGATCCAACACCCGGTCCACCACCGTGGCCGCCACTTCTTCCACCGTTTGGGGTTTGGAATAAAACGACGGCGTGGCCGGGCAAATGATCCCGCCGGCCTCGGTCACCGATTTCATATTGTTGATATGGATCAGGTTGAGCGGCGTGTCGCGGGTGACGAGGATCAGCCGGCGGCGTTCCTTGAGCATCACGTCGGCGGCGCGCGTCACGAGGTCGTTGCTGATGCCTGTTGCGATGCGCGCCAGCGTGCCCATCGAGCAGGGACACACGATCAGCGTATCGTAACGGGCCGAGCCGGAGGCAAAAGGCGCGTAGAAATCGTTTTTTTCGTAAAAATCGAACGGATATACGTTGAAATCAGGCGGGCCGATTTCCAGCTCCCAGTTTATTTTGGCGTTGTCTGACAACACCACGCCCACAGCCTGCCATTGTTCGCGCAGGCCGGCGAGTTTGTCGAGCAACAATTTGGCATAAATGGCGCCGGACGAACCGGAGATGGCAACAACGAGCTTTCGCATTTGGATGGTCAATTTGTCATTAGGTTATTGAGTGGCGCCATGTCCAAAAATTTTAGAAGCTTTGCCATCAAATATCCGCGTAATGAAAACAGTGAGGTTAAATACTTTTTTTGCCGCTTTTGTTCTCCTGCCAACCCTGATTTGTTTCAACGCTTGTCAACCCGACCAAAAGGGGCCGGCTGCGCCAGGCGACGACATCGCGCCACCGCCCGACGCCCTCTTTCAAAAAGTGCCTGCCGCCGAGAGCAACATCCGGTTTATCTGCGAGGTCAAAGAGGATTTTACCAACAACATCGTGCTCAATCCCAATTTCTATAACGGTGGCGGCGTGGGTGTGATCGACGTGAACAATGACGGCCTGCAAGACCTGTTTTTTTCCTCCACCACGGGCAACTGCAAATTGTACCTGAACCAGGGCAATTTCAAATTCAAGGACATTACTGCCATGGCCGGCGTAGCCACCCCCAACGGCTTCAAAACCGGCGTGGCCATCGCCGACGTGAACGGCGACGGCTGGCAGGATATCTATCTGTGCCGCTCGGGTCTGCAACCCGGCGAACATCGCCGCAACGTGCTGTATATCAATAACTGGAACAACACCTTTTCCGAAAGCGCCGCCGACTACGGCGTGGATGATCCCTCGGCCAGCAATTGCGCCAATTTCTTCGACTATGATCTCGACGGCGACCTCGACCTGTACGTCGTCAACTTCCCCACCGATTTCAATCTCGCGCATCAAATGGACCTCGTGAAAACGGCCGGCGGCAAAGTGACCCGCAATAAAACGCCCAGAAACGAATTCGAATCGGACCGGCTCTACCGGAACGACGGTCCCCTTCCCCCTTCAATGGGGCAGGGGGGAGGCTTTACCGACGTGAGCAAACAAGCCGGCATCCAGGACCGAGCCTTCGGCCTCAGCAGCGTCGCCATCGACTGGAATGGCGACCATTGGCCGGATATTTACGTTGCCAACGATTACCTCGAACCAGACTACCTGTACCTCAACAACCGAAACGGAACGTTTACCGACAAAGCGTTCGACAGTTTCCGCCATACGGCCAACCACACCATGGGCGCCGACGTGGCCGACATCAACCTGGACGGCCTGCCCGACCTCATCGCCCTCGACATGCTCGCCGAAGACTACCAGCGCCAGAAAACCCTGGGCACTGTTATGAAAGAAGAACGTTACCGCACGCTCACCAGCCACGGCTACGGACACCAGGTGATGCGCAACGTACTGCAACTCAACAACGGCCCCGCTTCCGCCAATCCCGTGCAAACGCCCACTTTCAGCGAGATCGGCTGCCTCGCCGGCGTTTTCCAGACCGACTGGAGCTGGAGCGTGTTGTCGCAGGACTACGACCTCGACGGCTGGCCTGACCTCTTTATCACCAACGGCTACCGCCGCGATGTGACCGACCTCGACTACGTGCAGTTTACCGACGATTCCATCAACCGCACCCTCGGCGGCATCAGTCCTAAATACTTTAAAACCATTTACGACTACCTCAATCTCATTCCCTCCGTCAAACTCCGCAACTACGCCTACCGAAACCGCGGCGACCTGACGTTTGAAAACGCCACCATTCAATGGGGTTTTACCGATAAAACCTTCTCCAACGGCGCCGCCTACGCCGATCTCGACAACGACGGCGACCTCGACATGGTGGTCAGCAACATCGAAAGCGAAGCCCTCGTGTACCGCAACACTGCCGCCGACCGGAAAAAAGGCGCCTGGCTGCAAATCCACGTGGAAGGCGCCAAAGGCAACCTGACTGGTATCGGTACCATCGCCCGCGTATCGGCCGGCAGCCGAACCTGGCAACAGGAACTCACCCCCGTCCGGGGTTTCTATTCCAGCTGCGAGCCGGTTTTGTATTTTGGTTTGGGCCAGGTAAAAAGCATCGACAAAATTGAAGTCCTGTTTCCGCCCGGCAACAAACTGATCACGCTGGAAAACCAGCCGGTCAACCAGCGCCTGAAACTGAAAGCCACCGACGCCAAGCCCGGCAGCCTGGCGCCCATCGCGCGGTTTCAGCAGGCGCATTTCAACGACATTACCGGCTCTAACGGCCTGAATTACGCGCATAAAGAAGACGATTACCGCGATTTTGACAACGAGCGGCTGCTGCCCTGGCGCTTGTCGGCGCCCGGCCCGTACATTGCCGCGGGCGACGTGAACGGCGACAAACTCGAAGATTTCTATATCGGCGGTTCGGCAGGCACGACAGGGGCACTGTTCGTACAGCAGGCCGGCGGGCAGTTTGTCCGCACTTCCCAGGTCGCCTGGAACATCGACGCGCTGTACGAGGATGCCGGCGCGGCCATTTTCGACGCCGACGGCGATGGCGACAACGACCTGTTCGTGGCCAGCGGCGGCAACAACGCGCCCGCCGGCAGTGAAAAATACCGGCCCCGGTTGTACCTCAACGATGGGAAAGGCAACTTCACTAAAGCCGAACAGGCGCTGCCCGCTATCAGTGACAGTGGCTCGGCCGTGGAAACCTTCGATTACGACAGCGACGGCGATCCGGACCTGTTCCTCGGCGGCTGGTGCGTACCCGGCAAGTATCCGGCCACACCCGGCAGCCACCTGCTGAGAAATGACAAAGGAACTTTTACAGATGTAACGGCACAGATAGCCCCCGGCTTCGCCAAATGCGGCATGGTACGCGCTATTGCCTTCGCCGATCTGAACGGCGACCAAAAAGCCGAAATGCTCGTGGCCGGCGAGTGGATGCCCCTGACGGTATTTCAGTTTAAAAACGGCAAATACGAAGACGCCACAACCGCCTTCGGCCTCGACAAATCGAACGGCTTTTGGCGCAGCCTGGCCCTGGCCGATTTCGACGGCGACGGCGATATTGACTTTGCCGCCGGCAATCTCGGCCTGAACACCCGTATGACCGCCTCGCCTGACGCTCCCCTGACCCTGTACGCCAAAGATTTTGACAAAAACGGCAGTATCGATCCCCTGATGTGTTACACCAAAGACGGCGTGGAATACCCGCTGGCCCTGCGCGAGGTGTTGCTCAAACAACTGCCGCCGCTGAAGAAAAAATTCGTGCGCAACACACCATACGCCTACGCCGACATAGAAGACCTCTACCCGCGCTCCGAGTTGGAAACGGCGCAGTATCTCTGCGCCAGTGAACTGCGCAGCGCGTATTTTGAAAACCAGGGCGGGAAATTCGTGATGAAACCCCTATCCATGGCCGCCCAGGTCGCCCCGGCCCAGGCCATCGTAGCCGCCGACCTGAACGCCGACGGCAAACCAGACCTCATGCTCGTAGGCAACGACTACGGGCAACAGATCGAAACCGGCCCCATCGACGCGGGCAACGGCATAGTACTGCTCAATGACGGTAAAGGAAATTTCACGCCGCAACCCGCCTGTCAGTCGGGCCTGTGGGCAACGCTCGATGCGCGCTCGGCGCGGCTAATCACTTCCGCAAGCGGGAAAAAACGGCTGATCGTGGGAAATAATAATGGGAAAATGCAGGTGTTTGAATTGAAATGACAACAGCATTTCAGCATGCACTATGTATGTGCCAGGTATGACGCGCGTCATTGTTTGACGGCAGATGGGAGGCGTAAATTTCAAGATTGTTTTACGTACGCCTAAATCTGATTGCCATGCGTTTTATCCTGTACTTTTACGCGCTTTTTCTGCTGCTTACCTCGTATTCTACGGCACAAAACCTGCAATTAGACCCCACTTTTGACCATGACGGTTTCGCCATTACCGATTTCGGCCAAGGGCCGGACGAAGCCGTGAGTATAGCACTGCTTCCCAACGGGAAATACCTGCTGGGTGGAACCGCATGGAACGCAAACGCTGATTTCGCCATCGCCCGCTACCATGCCGACGGGTCGCCCGACTTGTCATTCGGTTCGCGCGGACGGGCGTTTGTCGACCTTACTGGCAACGACGAGTTGAAATCTATTCACGTACTCCCTGACGGAAAAATCCTGCTTGCCGGTTCCATGAACACCTATGATGAATACGATGTTTTAAACGCCTTCTCTGCCGCGCTGGTTCGCTGCCACCCGGACGGAAGCGTTGATTCCTCTTTTGGCGAATACGGACGGGCGCTGACTTTTGAGATCAACGAATACTACGAACCTAACATTGCCAAAGCAGCGGCAGTTCAGCCGGACGGCAAAATACTCCTCATTTCAAACTATGGCCATTTCGGCCCCAGAAGGCTCTTCCGCTTTACCGAGGCCGGTCAACCGGATTCTACATTTGGGACAAACGGCGTTATCGCCCTGAACGTTGGTAACGGGAAAAGTGAAGCCCGCGCAATTGCATTCCAGGATGGCGGAAAAATCATAGTCGCCGGAACCATTTCCACCTTGAATGGCGACATTTGGCTCACCAGGCTGCTCCCCAACGGCAAAACAGATACCACCTTTGGTGATAACGGAGTCACCATGTTTAATTTATACCCTCCCAACGACGACTACCCGTATCACTCCGGCGACTACGCTTCGGCCGCGGTTGTTCAGTCTGACAGTGCTATCGTGGTGACAGGCTATGCGATACGGGGCTATGACGTTCAGCACCTGATAGCCGTACGGTTCACCGCGAATGGCGCGCCAGACAGGATATTAAAGACTAAACCTGGTATCATCAGCACTCCGGACCTCCTGCCCGCGTTGGAAGAAGGAACAGCTATTACCCTACAAGAAGACGGCAAAATTGTGGTTGCCGGGAATTATTACGATTTAAACAGTAATGATCTTTGGGAGCCTTCTTTTGGCCTGTTGCGCTACACTACTGCCGGCTTACTGGATTCGAGTTTTGGCAGTGAAGGCCTTAAAATCATCAACCCTGGAAAATTCGACCGGGTTTATGCCGTCGCCGCCCTGCCCGGTGAAAAAATACTGGTAGCCGGGCAAACACGCGACGCCTACCACCAGTACTATGATTTCAATGTGGAAAGTAATACCGTTGCAATGCGCCTTCTGAATGATGGATCTCCAGATCAGGCATTTGGCAGCAACGGGATGACGCTTTCTTATGTAGGTACGAATACTGACCGTGCAACCGACCTGCGCATCCTTGCCGATGGGAATTTGCTCGTCGGCGCCGTGATTGATTCGGTATTCCCTTATGTCGTACCTCAAAAACATGGTCAAAATCCTCAACCCGACGGCAATATACCAGAATATTCACTGCTGAACCTGCCGACCTTTACCGTGGCCCGGTATCTGAGCAATGGCAATCTGGACGCCGGTTTCGGCAATAACGGCCGGATAGGATTCCCGCTGCAGGATCCAAGAGTGGTCACTCCCTTCGACGATCATTATGCGATTCTCCAGACATCCCCTGATCTGATCAAAACAACCATTGCCACCCGCCCCAATGGCAATATCCTGGTAGCGGGCGCCCGTGAGGATAATTTTGGAATTGCAGAGTTCTTTCCAGATGGCACTCAGGACAGCTCGATGATCATTACTTCGCCCGGAGCGCCCATCCCAATCCCTCCATACGTTCGTGAAATCAGTTTCGGTGGCAGCACAGATATACCCATGGCTATTGCTACCTATGGCAATGAAGGTTATGCCGTGGCGGGTTTTTCTTACTCCAACTTCCCTTACAACACCAAACCTGCAATAGCCTGGTGCTGCTTTCAGCACATCGGCGGCAACCTGAATCTGTTTACAACCCCTATGGGCGCACGAGGTTTTGCCACCTCGGTCGGTTTTCAACACGATACGACTTTGAACCGAACCTACATAATCAGCGCGGGATACTATCATGAAAATCACTATGACTATTTAGCCCGTTTCTTTTTGATGCGCCTGGAAACTGGCACGTCGCTCAGTACGCAACTGGATACCACTTTTGGCGAAGCCGGCTTCATAAAGGGCGGGCCCGATGCCAATACCCGGATATACGCCTTACATATTCAACCCGATAACACCATTTTGGCCGCGGGCGCCGCGAACGACCAGATGGCCGTTTTCCGCTTTTTGCCCGACGG
>CALEYM010000674.1 GCA_937926185.1 uncultured Bacteroidota bacterium
GGCGGGTTTGGAAGGTAAAAACCGGTGGGAAGAATCGAATAGTGTCCGATTTGTCCGCCCTGTTTTTGTTTCCAAACCCGCCGGAAGACTACTTACGCAAGCCGAGTTTTTCGATCAGCGCGCGGTATTTGAAAATATCCTTTTTCGCATAGTACGACAGCAGGCTTTTGCGCTGGCCTACTTTGTGCAACAACGAGCGGCGCGTAGAGTGATCTTTTGGATTTGCGCGCAGGTGGGCCGACAGGCTGTCGATCTGATAGGTCAGCAGGGCAACCTGCACTTCCACGTTTCCGGTGTCTTTTTCGTCTTTGCCGTACTTCTTCGTGATTTCGGCTACTTTTTCTTTCGAATAATAAACTGCCATTTCAGTGAGTGATTGAGTGATTGAATGATTGAATGATTACCGAAACCGGATTTCAGCGGGTCAAACGGCAGTTTTTGCCTATCCGTCCGGTTTTAGCGGGGCAAAAGTACGCCACACCTTTGATGCAACAAAGCGTTGACGATCAAAAGTTTTAAAAAATGCGGCGCAAAAGAGCCTTTTCCAAATGTTATTTCAATACGATTACTGAATAACTACCCGCTCTACCCGCCATTTGTCGCCGGCCCGTATATGCAGCATATAGACGGCGGCCGGCAATTCGCGATAGCGGAAGGTATGTTTCAGGTTGCCTGTACTGAAACTCATCGCTTCCGTTTTCACCAGTTGCCCAAGGGCATTGTAGAGTAAAAACCTGATTTCCCGTTCCGGTTTGCCGTTCATTTCTAAAGAAAAGGTCCCGGTATTTGGATTGGGATACAGCAGGAACGATTCCAGCCAGTTGTCTTGATTTTTTGTACTAACCGTTATGATCTGCACTTCCAGTTGTATCTCACTGCTGCCGCAAACGTTGAAAGCCGTGAGCGTCACGGTGTAGATGCCCGGTTTGGCGTAAGTATGGGAAGGATTCGTTTCGGCACTGGTCGTTCCGTCTCCGAAATCCCAGGAATAATGGTTGCCAAACTGGGTAAGGTTGGTAAAATCGACTTTGCCATCCGGGTGTATGGTGGTATTAAAGCTGGCCAGTGGCAAAGGCGCGGCCACCACATCGACCTGCAGGGTCAGGGTATTGCTGCCGCCGGCATTTGTGACAGTCAGGGTTGCCTCGTAAGTACCCGGCGCTGCATAATTTACCGAGGGATGTTGGTCGGTGGAGAAATCCGGCGTACCGCCGGGAAAACTCCAGTTCCAGGAATCGGGGTTGCCTGTCGACAGGTCGGTAAATACCACGGTAAACGGCCCTTCGCAGGCTTGCTCCTGTTCCAGGCTGAAAATGGCCAGCGGCGCCGAACCCGCCACCACTGTCGCCGTTGACACAGAAATGCAACCATTGGCATCGGTCAGCGTTAGCGTATAGGTTCCTGCCGGAAGACTATCGAGGGTAAAAGTCCAATCGTTTGCCGGGCCGTGCTGTACACCGTTCGACCATTCGAACGTAAAGGGCGGGGCGCCGGTATTCACCTGCGCCTCCACGCTGCCGTCGGTGAGACCATTGGCACAAGTACAGTTTTTGGGCAGCAACACAACTTCCGGACCGGATGTCACCGTCAGGCTGACGAAATCGATATCAAAACAACCCGCTTCATTTTCCACCCGAACCCAAACATTTCTCGTTATCGTTGAAAATTGCTGGGGTAATGCGTGGAGTCCGTCAAAAGCGTCTCCATATTCGGTATGATAAGTGATATGGAGGCCGGCCTGTCCACCGCCTACCTGGTTATCCGCATCGGTAAGGGTAAATACCGCCCCGGTTCCGGTAGAATCAGGGAGGCAGGACCACAGTTCGGCGTGATGCGCCACCGGCGCCGGCAGTACTGTCAGTATCACCATTTTCACAGCGGCCAGGGCGCCTGAGCCCTGGTGGGTCAGGCGGGCAAAAATGACGGTATTGTTTGAGGCTGTGTAGGTATCCGGCAAGGGCGAACTGCCGGTTTCTGCGTCGGCAAACGTAGCATGCCAACTGAGTACATACGTACTGTCGGGATCGACAAGGATGACGGCGCCCGGCAAATCAAACATAGCCTGACCGGAGCCCGGTGGGGTTTCGCAGGCGGCGAGCCGCAACGTATCCGGACAGAACCCGGCATCGAGTGTATGATCGCTGAATCCCGCGGCGCCGGTAGAATAGTGGATCACCGGATAACGGTACCAGGGCATACCCTGACCGGTCGTGTCGGTTGTGGCATCCGAATCATTGAGGTCCGGGCGACGGCCCTGGCCGGTGTCGGCTGTTGCTGGTTTGTACGTCGTGTTGTTGAGTAAAAGTTTGTTAAGAGCCGTATTGAATTGCGAGGAGGTATCGCTTTTGCCAAAAACGATCGTATAGTCCATTCCCGGTCGGATACTGTCAAGTCCCGGTATGCCTGTCCAGAATTCGCCCGTGGCGCCCAAACCGGTGAAATAATATTCACCCAGGTCGTTGGTCCGGGTGGTGGCCAGCAATGTTTGACTTGTCGAATGGTACAGGCTCACCCAGAGACCTTCCATCGGCGGTTCGCAGGCGTCCTGTACGCCATTGCCATTTTCATCGACCCATACCCGGTTGCCAATCTGAATGGGTGGATTGTCGCAGAGCGGTTCCAGGTCGCCGATGGGATTTGCCCGACCCGGTCCGGTCAGGAGTAAATCGGGTTCCACCAGGGTCAGGTCGTTGCGGGTGTTGCCGCCGTCGGCGGGGTTATACCAGGCTACTCCGCCGCCACTGATGAACAGGGAAGTGGCGGGACTCACGATAGCCCCCAACACTTCATTGGTTCCCGGCAAATAAGCCAGGCCGCCGGCATCCGCATCCCGGTGGAGGAAGCGGGCATTTCCGAAGAAAAATTCGCCGCCACCCGGTCCTTCGCCGTTGCCTGATCCGCTCATGCTGTTCCGGTTTAATCCGTCTATATTGCCATTTTGCTCCAATTCCCAGGTATCACCGTGCTCATAGGCTACCAGAATATCCCCGGCACTGAGCGCCGAAACCAGGCCGCCAGGCAAGCCTTCGGGGGGCAACTGGCGGTAACCGAGCTGGTGCCCCGTGCGGTCCATCAGGCCGATCAGGATCAATCCTTCCCTGGTAAACTCAATATCCGCAAACATTGCCTGACCGCGGCAACGGTAGGCCGCATCGGCCAGCGGATCGCCGACGATCTCGAAGTTTCCATCCGGATCAATATCAGCCGGTTCTCCATAGACCGTGTTGGCCACTAAGTTGCGCTCCGAATAGGCATCCGCCCAGGTTTCCCATTCGCGGCATTGGGCCAAATCCGGGTCGGTATCGCCGACAATATCTCCGCGATCGTATTCCGGGCCGGTCAGCCCAAATGCAAGTACCTGTTTCCAGGTTTGGGCAGCGACATCATATTCATGCACGGAAGCGGACAGTTCGGCGCCGGTGTCGTTGTTTTCGCCGGTACACACACCGCCGATATAGATTTTGCCACGATACGCTTTTATGCCGAACGGGCGGAAGACGCCGCCGGGGCAATCCGGCGCCGAGGCAACTGCGATTTCCGCAGAAACCGGGTTGTTGCCGAGGATGCTGTCGATACGCACCAGATTGCGGGTATGCAGGTTTACCGTCCAAAGGGTTTGATAATCGGGCGAAATGTCCACGTCGCCCAAGCCGGCTTTACCCACCTTACCAAAGGCATCGCTGTCCTGGTTTGGCGTTGTTTCATCCGACAGGTCGGGCCGGTCAACGAGGCCCGCATCCGGCACGGTGTAGAGCGGCGTTACCGCGGGTGTTGCGCCCGAATAATCGATGCGGTAGATACCGCCCAGGCCCAGTTCACCCAGTCCGGTGTGTCGCTTCAGGAAGGCGCCGGCGTACAAATACTTCCGGCTGCGATCCCAGGCCAGGCCATACACCGATCCGATCTCATTGCTGGCCGGTATCCGGCCGAACAAATCGTCCTGACCGACGGCATTGTACGGGAATGCGCCCACGGCCGTGTGGCCGGCTAATTGGGCCAGACCCGGAGCAAACGCGGCAAAGCCGATGTCGGGGTTGTTTTGGCAGTAGTCGTCCGGGTTGTAGAATCCGGCGTTGGATATACAATCGCCCGCCTGGATAAATTGCACCGAGGTTGCATTGTTTACGCCGTTCATGGCGGGGGCGAACCAGGACTGCGCAGGCACAAACTCCAGTCGGTAGGGGTAACGATCCAGCAGGCTGAAACGGTAATGACCGTCGATATTCGTCAACGTGGAATCGACCGGGTCGGCGATATCGCAGGCGTACAGGTAAACTTTGACGGCAGACAGCCCCGGTTCACCGTTGGCCTGGGTACCGTCGGTATTGTAATCGTTGAAGACGGTTCCTTCAACGCCCTTACCGAGTCCAAAGCTGAGGGTGTCCATACAACCGTTGTTATCTACTATCATGAGGGAGTATGCCCCGGCATCCAGATCGCTTATCGTAAACGGCGAGTTCATGGGACTTCCGCTGCCCTGAGCCGAACCATTGTGCCATTCGTAAAAGAAGCTGGGCGACCCGTTGTCCACGGTTACCGTGATTTCCAGACCAACACTGTCGCAGGCAGCGCCGGAAGGCCGCGCATGCACATGGAAGACATCCCAGGGCGCAACATAGGCGCCAACGGTTCCGGAACAGCCCTGCGCATCGGTCACAGTGAAGGCGTAAGTGCCCGCGGCAAGCCCTTCCACGAGGAAAGTTTCCGGCGTGGCAGTACCCGTGCCGCTTTCGTTGTTATCCACGTTTGTCCATTGGAACGTATACGCCGGGGAGCCATTTTGCAGACCAATAGTAATATTGGCCGAATGATCGGTGCAGTTGGAACTGGTGTCCGGTTGTGCCGTCAGGATGAGGTGATCAGACGGAGGATCAATAGCCGTAACCGCCACCGCGGTACACCCCGAAGCATCCGTGAGGGTAATCCGGAACACCCCGGACGCGAGTCCTCCAATAACAAAGGGTTCAGTAGCGGATGTTCCGCCTCCCGTAGTATTGGCACTGGTATTCATCCAGGTGTAAGAATATCCAGCCACGCCGTTGTCCACGTTGATGATAACCTTGGCATTTGCCGCGACGCAGGTGGGGCCGGCAGCCATGGCCGCGCTTAATTTGAGGCTGTTACAATCGTCCGGCGGCATGCAGATTAAGGTGAAACATTGGGTCGAGGTACAATTCGCGGCATCCGTCACCGTGACGCAATATTCCCCTTCGGTCAGATTGGCGATATCCTGAGTGGTGGCGCCATTCGACCATAAATAAGTGTATGGCGCGTTAGCGCCGCTCACGGTCAGGTTGATAAAACCGTTTGATTGCAGGCACGTGTTATTTGTTGTGACGGCAGTAAGAGTTGGCGCCGCGCCGTTGTTGACTGTCGCGGTGGAAGTGGCTGAGCAACCGGTCTGATCCGTTACCGTCACCTGGTAGACGCCGGAAACCAGGCCCGAAATATCCTGTGTTGTAGAGTCATTGGACCAGAGGTATTCATAAGGCGGCGTACCGCCGAATACTTTCAGGTCGATCGCGCCGGTTGGCAAATTGCAGAAACCGTTCGTGACGGCAGACATCAAGGAAATGCCTTCGAACTCATATACCGAGGCACAGATGATGGCCGCGCAGCCCGATGCATCCGTTACGGTAACGCAATAGGTACCGGTTTTCAGGTTAAACAGGTCTTCGGTTGTAGCGCCATTTGACCACAGGAAAGTATACGGCGCCAGGCCGCCCGTGACGGTAATGTTGACCGACCCGGTCGGGAGCGCACAATTCGCGTTGGTGGTAGTCACGGTAAGCACCGGTCCGCCGGTACTGTTAACCGTTGCACAGGCGGTAGCCGTATCGCCGGATGCATCCGTCACGGTAACGCAATATACGCCTGTGTTCAGATTCGCCACGTCTTCCGTTGTTGCCCCATTTGACCACAAATAGGTAAACGGTGGTATGCCGCCTATGGTTAAAAGGTCAATCGATCCGGTAGAAACGCCACAAATCTCGTTCGTAACGGTTGTAGAAAGTTCCAGACCGCCGGCCAATTCTACGGTAGCACAGGTGGTGGATGTGCAACCCAGCGCATCGGTCACGGTAACGCAATACGTCCCGGCATCCAGATTGGACAGGTCTTCGGTAGTAGCGCCGGTTGTCCACAGATAACTGAATGGCATGGTTCCACCGATGACGGTCAGGTCGATGGCGCCGTTCGATAAACCGATATTGGCATTGGCCGCCGCGGCAAACAATACGGGATTTCCGGAAGTGGTAATCGTCGTACAGGCGACCGCGACACAGCCGTTCACGTCGGTCACGGTGGCGCAATAGTTACCGGCAGATAAACCGGACAGATCTTCGGAAGTTGCGTTGTTCGACCACAAGAAAGTAAATGGAGCCGTACCGCCGGCCAGGGAGAGGTCGATTGAGCCGTTCGGATGTCCGCAGGTGGAATGTACAGGCGTCAGCGTGAGCAGCGGGGCGCCCGCGTTGATTACCGCGGCACAGGCCGCGGACGTACAGCCCCGGGCGTCTGTTACCGTCACACAGTACGTGCCGGCAGCCAGGTTAGCCAGGTCTTCCGTGATGAAGCCGTTGGACCAGAGGAAATTGTAAGGCGCAAGACCGCCCGATGGGGTCAGGTTGATCGCTCCATTCGATCCGCCGCAGGTGGCATCTGTCACGACATTGGTCAGGACAGGGCCCGGCTGATCGTTTACCGTTGCACAGATAGTTTTGGTACAACCGTTCATATCTGTTACCGTGACGCAATAGGTTCCGGCAGGAATGTTGTTCAGGTCCTGCGTAGTTGCGCCATTCGACCAGGAATACGAATAGATGGAACCCGGCATTTGCGGCGTGCCGCCGATCACCTTCAGGTCAATAGAACCGTTGGACAAACCGCAGCTGGCATTCACCACCGTTGTACTGGGGGTAATGGCGAAAGAAGGCCCGCCAACAATATACGTTTTTTTGAGCGTACATCCTTGCGGATCGGTAATGGTCACTTCGTAAATGCCAGAACCGATATTTTGCTGATCTTCCGTATAAGGCAATATGCCGCTGTTCCAGTAAAAAACATAGGGCGTACCGGCGCCGCCAGTCACCGTCTGATCGATTTTACCGGTATTGGTACCGTAACATTTAACCGGCGTAACCGCGGCGCTGGCGGTAATCGGTTCATATTGCGGAATATCGACACAAGTGGTTTTCTGACAACCTTTTGCATCGGTTACGGTCACGCAGTATTCCGCGCCCGATGGCACCTGAAACAAATTCGGGAATTGCCATCCCGTCGACCATTGGTAAGTGTAGGGCGGCGTACCGCCAAATACCGTTGTATTTACACTATAATTGCCGCTGCACAAGGGGCTCATCACCACCTGGGTGCTCAGGTTGATCTGAGTCGGCTGGGTCACCTGGAATGTCTGTTTTTTCGTACAGCCGTTGGCGTCGGTCACTGTTACCGAATACGTTCCCACATTGAGGTTACTGCGGTCTTGCGTGTTCACATTTCCCGGCGCCCACTGGTAAGTGTAGGGCTGCGTTCCGCCGCTGACACTCAGGTCTATGGCGCCGTTGTTCCCGCCAAAACAGGATACGCTCGTCACCTGGCCAGTCGGATTCAGATCGGCGGGTTGCCCCACCGTCGCGCATGTGGTTCGCGTACAACCACTGGCATCCGTCACGGTGACACAGTACGTTCCAGCCTGTACATTATTCAGGTTTTGCGCGCCCGAATTATTGGACCACTGATAGGAGTATCCCGGTGAACCGCCGCTGACCGTTAGGTTCACCTTACCGTTGCTGCCGCCAAAGCAGGAAACATTTACCGTCGTGGTGGACAGGATGATCTCCGGATTTTCCGGCACGGCTGTACAGCTGGAAACCGTACACCCATTGGCGTCTGTCACCGTAACGCAATAGGTTCCCGCGGGTACGTTGGCGAGGTTTTGAGCAGTGATACCATTGTTCCACAAATAGAGGTACGGCTGGGTGCCGCCACTGACGCTCAGGCCGACATCGCCGTTGGACTGATTAAAACAGGCATCGTCGATGGCCGTGGCAGTGGCCTGCAGGGCCGAAGGCTGCGAGACGGTTGCGCAAATCGTTTTAGTGCAGCCCTTGGCATCCGTCACCGTAACGCAGTAGGTCCCGGCCGTAATGCCCGTCAGATCCTGGGTGGTAGCGCCATTGTCCCATTGATAAGTATAATCAGGTGTGCCGCCACTGACGCTCAGGTTGACGCCGCCGGTTGCGCTGCCGTTGCAGCTGGCCGGAGAGGCGCTGACACTGAGCGATAAAACGGTGGGTTGCGCGACGGTTGCGCAGGTTGTTTTGGCGCAGCCGTTGGCATCCGTTACGGTTACACAGTAGGTTCCGGCCGTGAGACCGCCCGGGTCTTCATCGCCGGAGCCGTTATTCCACTGGAACGAATAGGGACTTGCGCCGCCATTTGCGGTCAAATCGATAGCGCCGTCATTACCGCCGTTGCAGGATACTGCCGTCGTTGTTGCCGACAATACCATAGTGGGTTGGTTTACAGTTGCAGACACGAAGGCGTTACAGCCGTTCGCATCGGTAATAGTAGCCGCATAGTTTCCGGCCTGCAGGTTCGACAAATCCTCCGGGTTATTCGGGCCTGTCAGGTGCGCCCAATCGATCTGATAGGGTTCCAGGCCTCCGTTGATTGTCAGGTCTACCACCCCGTCGCTACCGCCATTACAGGTTACATGGGTGATGTCTACAGTGGCCACAATATCTGAGAGTTGTTCTACTGTCACTGCCAATACTGCCGTACAACCGCCCGGCGCCGCATCGGTCACCGTAACGATATAAGTACCTGCCGCCAACCCCGACTGGTCCTGCGGGTTATTGCTGCCCGGTATATTGGACCAGTCATAAGTATAACCCGGCGTACCGCCACTTGCCGTAAGGTCGATAGCGCCGTTATTACCCCCCGTACAGGCAATAATGGGTTCGGTTGTAGCACTGAGTTCAAGGGCAGGCGGTTCGTCCACCATAGCCGTAAATACCGCGATGCATCCTTTCGAGTCGGTTACGGTTACGGTGTAATTGCCGGCAGGCAAATTGCCAATATCCTGGGTGCTTTGCCCGCCCGACCAAACGTAGGCGTAGGCAGGCGTACCGCCGTTCACCGTAAGGTTTACCGCGCCGTTGGAGCCGCCATAACAACTGGCATTGGTGATAGCTACACTGAGATTAAGCGCGCCGGGCTCAGGCACGGATGCGTTTGCCGTGTGGGTACAGCCGTTTTGATCAGTAATGGTCACGGCATAGTTACCGGCTGCCAGGCCAGTCAGATCCTGTGTAATTTCGCCGTTCGACCACATATAATTGTAGTCCGGCGTACCGCCGGTCACGGTCAGGTTAATGGCGCCGTCATTGCCACCGTTGCAGGATATGGCGGTTACCGACGTAGTGGCGCTGATGTTCGCCGGCTGGCCCACGACGGCGGATTTTGTTTTGGAACACCCCGCGGCATCCGTCACCGTCACGGTGTACGTCGAAGCGACTAATCCCTGCGGGTCTTCCACGCTACCTAAACCGCCCGACCATTGAAAGGAATAACCCGGCGTACCGCCTTCGGTCGTCAGATCGATGGCGCCGTCGTTTCCGCCAAAACAGGAAACGTTGACGGTGACGGTATTCAGCACGAGCGTTGAGGCCTCGTTTACTTCAGTTTCCAGTTCGCTGGTACAGCCCGCGTTGTCGGTGACCGTAACTACATAGGCGCCCGCTGTGAGCCCGGTCACATTTTGCGGGTTGTTCGAACCGGGTATGTGTGCCCAGTCGAAGGTATAGCCCGGCGTACCGCCGCTCACGGAGAGGGTAATAGTGCCATTGGCGCCGCCGTTACAGGAAACATCCGTTGTCGTAGCCGATACAAAAATGGGCACAGGCTCATTCACTGTTGCCTCGATGAACGCTGTACATTCATTTGCATCCGTGACGGTTACCCCGTATATGTCGGCGGTCAACCCGGAAATGTCTTCCGTGGTGGCGCCATTGCTCCATTCGAAGGTATAACCTGGCGTACCGCCGCTCACAGAGAGGTTGATCGCGCCATTGTTACCACCCGGACAGGAAACATCGTCTGCCTCAATCGTCAGGGTAATAGCGGCTGGTTCAATAACCGTTGTTTCGCGCACGATCGTACAATTGGTAGCATCAGTAACCGTTACGGTATAAATGCCGGCACTCAGCCCTGTCTGATCTTCTTCGTTTACCCCGTTCGACCACTGGAAAAGGTAGGCTGGCGTTCCGCCGCTTACCGTCAGGTCGATAGCGCCATCACTCCCGCCATTACAACTTACCGGGGTGGAAACCGCGGTACCGGACATGGGGCTGGGTTGTGTAATTTCAAAAATTTCAGTCAGTGAACAGCCGTTGGCATCCGATACCGTCACCAGGTAAATGCCGGCAGTCAACCCCGATTGATCCTCCGTAAAAACGCCATTCGACCAGGTGAATGAATAATCCGGCGTACCGCCACTGACCGTGAGGTCTACGGCCCCGTTGGCGCCGCCGTGGCAGGTTACGTTCGTCGCTACCCCGCTCATCGTCAGGTCCCCCGGTTGTGTAACAGTGGCAGAAATAGTTGCAGTACAACCGTTTACATCCGTAACAGTGACAGTATAAGTATCTGCAGCCAAGCCGCTGGGATCCTCATTCGTGTCGCCATTGGACCACAGGTAATTGTAAGCGGGCGTTCCACCTGAAACAGTCAAATTGATCGAACCATTGGCTGAACCGTTACAGGAAGCCGGCGTTATCACAGTTGAAAGCGTCATTACCGCGGGCTCAGTTATAGTAACAGTAAAAATAGTTGAACAGGTGTTATTATCAGAAACAGTAACGGTGTAAATACCGGCAACAAGACCGTTCTGGTCTGCAGTAGTTTGGCCATTCGACCAGTTGTACGAATAATCCGGCGTGCCACCACTAACGGTCAGGTCGATTGAGCCATCAGCCGCGTTGCTACAAGACACCGGGGTGGTAGTTGCCGATACATCCAGGGCTGGCGGTTCGGAAATCGTCGCGCTGACGGTGGTAGAACAGCCGTTGATGTCAGTAACGGTAACAGTATAGCCTCCCGCGCTTAGCCCAGTCAGGTCTTCCGTTGTTGCTCCGCTCGACCAATCGTATGAATAATTGGGTGTTCCACCCGTTACAGTGAGGTCAATCGAGCCGTCATAACCGCCACTACAAGAAACCGGGCTCTCTGTGGCAGTAGCGACTAAATCCAAAGTAAGCACGATCGTTTGCGACCCTGTAACGGTATTGTTGCAATCATCCGTTGCTTCCCATTCGCGTATGATTAAAAGCCCGTTATTTAGAATCGTTTCGCCAACATAATTCACTATTACATCCTGGTCACAATTATCTTCCGCCATTACTAATGGCGGTGCTGGAATCTGTTCAACACATGTGACAGTAATATCATTGGGCAGGCCCAATAGAGTTGGCGCAATGATATCATCTACCAGGATCGTCTGACTCGTCGTCGCGGCGTTGCCGCAAACGTCCGTGTACGTCCAGGAACGCGTGATCGTCTGCGGACAGGATTGCCCGTCCGACACATCCGTGCCCGTCACCACACCCGTGCCGTCGCAGTTGTCCGTCCACGAAAGGTCGG
>CALEYM010000675.1 GCA_937926185.1 uncultured Bacteroidota bacterium
ATGAGGGTTTATGAGGGTTTATGAGGGTTTATGAGGGTTTATGAGGGTTTATTATAAACTTTCATAAACCCTCATAAACCCTTCTTCTGGCAGCTAATGTAAAAAGAAATGCCGTTAATCAGCGTTGAACCGATAATTTTAGCCAGGCGCGTCCGGCCTGAGCTCGGACGCGGATACAGTAAAGCCCTTGCGGTAAATTGCCGGTGTCGATGCGCATTTGAGTTGACTATTATCAACCTTTTATTTTCGCATGTTTCCGGCTGTAAACGAAATAGATCGCCAGGCCGATTGCCAGCCAGGCCAGCAGGCGGCTCCAGTTTTCCACGCCAAGACCAAAGATCATGGCGCCGCAGAAAAGCGCGCCGAGGATGGGCACCAGGGGCACCAGCGGGGTACGGAAAGGCCGGGTGGCATCGGGATCGGAGCGGCGCATCAGGATAACGCCCAGCGATACGAGCACAAATGCGAACAGGGTGCCGATGCTTGTCATGTCGCCAACCACGTCGCCGGGCACAAAGGCGGCAAACAAACCGACGAAAAACAAAAACAAGACGTTCGATTTATACGGCGTCCGGTACCGGGGATGCAGCACGGAAAAAAAACCGGGCACCAACCCGTCGCGCGACATGGAATAAAACACCCGGCTTTGCCCCAGCAGCATTACCAGAATGACGGAAGAAAACCCGAACAGGATAGCCACGGTAATAAACCGGGCCAGCCAGCCGTAGCCCGTCATGTATTGTTCGATGGCATACGTCACCGAGGCTTCGAGCCCCGCCGAGCGGAAATCGGTGTATGGCGCAATGCCTGTAAGTACATAGCTGAACAAAATATACAACACCGTACAAACGGCCAGCGAACCCAGGATGCCGATGGGCATGGTGCGTTTCGGATTGACGGTTTCCTGGGCGGCGGTTGAAACGGCATCGAAACCGATAAAAGCAAAAAAAACGACGCCGGCGCCGGACAAAATGCCGCCCCATCCCCCGAAACTATGCGTTATGCCCAGGCTGTTGGTGTATTCCGATACCGGGGGAATGAACGGGTCGTGATTGGCCGGATTGATAAACGACCAACCCAGGGCGATAAACAGCAGCACGATCACCACTTTTACGGCTACGATAATGCCGTTCACGATGGCAGACTCCCGGATGCCGCGGATCAGAATAAGCGTCAGAATGGCCAGGATGATCAGCGCAGGAGCGTTCATAATGCCGCGTTCGCCCATTTCCGACACCTGGAACGGCGAATGACACCAGGCATAAGGAATGACCCAATCCGGGCCGATGAATTGAGCGAGCAGTTTGTTCAGATATTCCGCCCAGGCTATGCTCACCGTGGCGGCGCCGAGCGCGTATTCCAGCACCAGGTCCCAGCCGATGATCCAGGCGATGAATTGCCCCATGGTGGCGTAGGAATAGGTGTAGGCGCTGCCGGAGATGGGGATCATGGAGGCAAATTCGGCGTAGCAGAGTCCGGCAAAAGCGCAGCCGACGGCGGCTATGATAAAAGAAATGGTAACGCCCGCGCCGGCGTGGTCAGCGGCTGCCGCGGCGGTACGCACAAACAAACCGGCGCCGATAATGGCGCCAATGCCCAGCAGGATCAGGTTGCCCGGCCCAAGGTGGCGTTTAAGGGTGTCCTGGCCTTCTTCATGGGCTTCTTCGAGTAAGGCGGAGAGGGGTTTTCGTACAAACAGATTCATAACGAGGACGTTGGATAGCTTTCAGATGGCGGTAAAAGTGGCCAGCTATCCACACCTGTACAAGGGTAATTCCCAAAGCCTGGATATATTCCGGAATTACCAAAAAATAAAGGGAATTCAGGTAAAACCCGTGAATTCCCTTTGTTCCAGATTTAAATGCCGGTTCAACCGGAAAGACCATCTTCCCTGAGTTGCTCTATCGACAGTACGCCGTTGAGCAGGGCAAGCCGGAGGATGTCGATCTGTGCGGAGGAGGAGGAACTGAAGACGCCGGCAATTTTTTCGATGCGCGGCGGCACAAATCCGTCTTTTACGCCGAGAAATTTGGTGATGGCGGGTACTTTCTCTCCTTTGGCGATCCGTTCCACGATCGTCCAGTCCGTTTCATCCAGGCGGGGAAATTTCATTTTTCTGTTGTATTCCACTCCCGGCAGGTCTGTCAATTTTTGCGCAGGCACTTCATACTGCCTGCGCAAGGTTTCCTTTTCGGCTGCCGATTGTTGCCGCAACAGCGCGATTTCATTTAAATGTGCCGCCTGCAAATCGTTTTTCTCTTGTTTATGAAGCGCCGCCGCTGTTTTGAGCCTTTTCCATAGCCACGACACGATCAGGGCAAAAAATGTGACAATAAGCAGGGGTTTATAGGAAAACATCAGCGTAGCGCCCCAAACCAAAAACTCCAGTTCGTCAATTTTTAGAAAAAGCCGGGCATTTTGCGGCAACGCCCTGAAAATATGCGCGATCAGAGTGACCGCCAAGGCTATCCACGACATGCATGCAACCACCAGAGACACCCTGTTTTTAAAAATATACCCCAGCGAAACAAATAACAAGGCCAGCGTAACCCCCGAAAATACCATGTCGGCGAAATAAAAGCCCTGCCAGAATTGTACGCTGAAGAACAATATATAAAGCATGGCGATAAAAATGCCCACCCAAAGCACAAATTGTCTGGCGCCTTTGGCGATCAACACCTGGACGCGGGGCGGCAAGTCGCCGGGATCGAGGTGCGAAAGCATCAGCAGCAAGAAAACCGAGTTCGCGGTGGAGCACACACTGGTGGCGATATTAATCCATTCGCCGTGTTGCTGCAAAATGGCTACATAATTGAATAACCCGCTGAGAAACCAGCATAATACCGCCAGCGATAAAAATAATATGCCTTTTTCCCTGGTGCTGCCATATAAAAAAAGCAGTAATGCACCGCAAAAACCGCATATTATCATCAGGTAAACCTCGTGCATCCAACCGATCTGCGCATCCAGAATATTTTGTTGTATACCGACCCAATCGGGTGCGGCATTCAGGTCGAAGCCGGCGAGACTGTCCCGCTCCTGGGGCATAACATTTTGGCAAAAACTTCGGGAACAATCAAAAAAACAGATAAAAACGAGGCTCAGGGTAGTGAATAAAAATTTCGGCATGACACACGCGGTTGATTTCGTCTTGCGAAATTAGTTAATTTTCAGAAGCCCGGTAAAATGCCAATGTCGTTGGGGCAATGAAAAATGCTATTTTTGCCGCGCAAGTTTCTAACGCACTGCTGGGAATTTATCCACTGAACATGGCGAAAAAACCTTTACCTACCCGTCCGCACAAACCACAACCAAAACCACAACAGGCTAAACCCGTTAAAACGAAAGCCGCCGCGGCAACCGCCGGCACTGCCTGGGAAGCCGCCGGCTGGCTGAAGTGGGCCTTGATAGCCATGGCCATCACCGCGGCCTGTTACCTGCCTACCCTGGGCTACGACCTGGTGAACTGGGATGACGACCCAAACATCCGGGAAAACCCCAACCTCCAGCACATCGACGGGCAAAGCCTGCGCAATATCTTCGACATAGACAAGGGCAATGTGATCGGCAACTACAACCCGCTCCCGATTTTCACCTTCGCGCTGGAGAAAATGATCACGGGCGAGTTCAACACGACACTGATCCACTTCAACAACCTGGTTTTACACCTGCTGACGGTATTTTTTGTCATTCGCCTGCTGTTGCATTTGGGTATTGGCGTCGGCGGGGCGTTTATCGGCGGGCTTTTATTCGGCATTCACCCCATGCGGGTGGAATCGGTAGCGTGGGCAACCGAACGGAAAGACGTGTTGTTCGCGGTATTCTTTTTTGCAGCACTGATGTACTATGTGCGCTGGATTAAAACCAGCGATAACGGAAAACGCACACGGTATTACCTGATCATGGTGGTGCTGGCTTTATTGTCCTGTTTATCGAAGGTACAGGCCGTTACCCTGCCGCTGTCGATGCTGGTGATCGACTACTGGTACCGCCGGCAGCTCAGCTTTAAATTGATCCTGGAAAAAACGCCCTTTTGGATACTATCCCTCGTTTTTGGTCTGATCAACCTCTATACCCTGCGTCAAGAGGGCTCTACTAACGACGATATTACCAACTTCAATTTCCTGGACCGCCTGTGCATAGGGGCGTATTCTTTCTGCGTGTACCTGTATAAACTGTTTATTCCCCATCCGATGTCGCCACTGTACCCTTATCCGCGACCCTTGCCGATATGGGTGTACCTGTCGCCCATCCTCTTTTTCGCGATATGGGGCGGTATTTACTGGCTTTGGAAAAAAGACCGCCGGATGTGGGTTTTCGGGGTGTTGTTTTTCTTTTTCAATGTGATGTTCCTGCTCCAGGTACTGGGCGCCGGACAGGGTTTCCTGGCCGACCGGTTCACCTACGTGCCCTACTTCGGCTTTTTTGCACTGGCAGCCTGGCTTTACGACAAGTACACTACCGAAAATCCGAAGATGCGCACCAATCTGAACATTGCAGCGGGAATTGTCTTTGCCGTGCATGCGGTTTGGACGGTGAAACAAATCGGTGTTTGGGAAAACGGCGGCACCCTGTGGACGCATGTGATGAAGTACGAAAGCGATAAAAATTCTCTTCCTTACTGGAATCGAGGGCAATTCCTGCGCAACCAGGGCAAATACGACCTGGCACTGCAGGACTACACGAAAGCCATCACCATTGAACCGAAAAATCCGGAATTGCTCAACAGCCGCGGCAAAACGTACTTCGACATGGCTATGGGCGGGAAATTTAAAGGAAAAGAGGCGGAATACACCCAAAGGGCAATAGCAGATTTTAATGAAGGCCTTTCCAAGCCGGATATCAAACCCAAAACGCAGTCGGAAATGCTGATCAACCGGGGCGCCGCACAGGCTTCCCAGGGCAAATACGACCTGGCGCTGGCGGACCTGACCGAGGGTATCAAATTGCAACCCGACAATAAAAACGGCTATTTGAATCGCTCGCTCGTTTTTTATAACCTCCGACAATACGACAAAGCCATCGAGGATTATTCGCAATACCTGCGCCTCGATCCCTACATGGCCAATATCTGGTATGAACGTGGCATGCTGCGCCGCAGCCTGAACCAACCGAAGGAAGCCCTGGCCGACCTGAACCGGGCCCTGCAACTCGATCCCAATCTCGGTATCGCTTACATGGAGCGCGCCCGCACGAACGCCTTGCTTGGAAATAAATCTGCCGCTTTGCAGGACTACCAGCGCGCGGCGCAATTCGGCTTTAAGCAGGAACCTTATGACCTGAACCTGATGAAGTAACGCCGTCTGGCAGACGGCGTAAAAAATAAAATAAAATAAAGTGACTATCCGGATAGTCACTTAAAATAAAATAAAAAGGTCTGAATACGAACGTGTTGTATTCAGACCTTTTTTCACGCCGTCTGGCAGACGGCGTTACTTCACGCGGAAATCGAAGGTAATGGTACCGCATTGTTCGGCAGCATCCGATGCCGCGAAGCGATATTGTCGTGCCCAGGATTCGGCTTTGCTGCGCAGGACGCTGTCGGTAGTGGTAGAGCCGCGCTGGGTGTAACTGGCCGAGGTAACGCGGCCATCGCCATTTACGCAGACGCGGACGGCTACCTTACCGGTTTTTTGTGTGTTATCCACCATGCTGGGGCGCCCGACTACCCTGCGACCTCCCAAGCCATCGCCAATTGACTCGCCGACGCCGCTGCCGTCGCCGCCGCCCGATCCGGTACCTGTGCCGCCTGTTTTACCAAACGGGTTATCGCCCGTACCTGTCGGGGTGCCCTGGTTGCCGGGTTTGCCCGTATTTCCCTGTCCGGTACCTGTGCTGCCGGGTTTGCCAAAAGTGCTGCCAAATTGTCCTTTCTTTTTATCGCGTTCTTCCTGTTCCCGGCGTTGTTGCTCTGCCGCCTGACGCTGGCGTTCCAGCTCGGCGGCGCGGGCATCTTCCTGTTGTTTGCGGATGCGGTCCTGCTCCTGTTGTTGTTTTCGGCGGGTCTCTTCCTGCGCTTTTTTCAGGGCCGCCGCGTCGGGGTCGTTGGAAGTATTGGTATTGCGCGGGGTTTCCGCTTTGCTGGGTGAGGGTGGTGGAGTGCTTTCGACAGGCTCTGCCGGTTCGGCGGCTGGTTCCTCTACGGGTTCGGTTACCGTTGGATCCTCCATTTGTTGTCCCTGAGGCGCCGGGTCATTGCCCTGCCCTTCGTCGGGCAGGCCGGCAGCGGCATTGTCGCCTCCGCCGCCAAACTCGATCAGAATGGGCGGCGCCTCGGTTGGCGGCGATTCAATATTGAAATGCAGGAGGAACAGCAGCGCCAATAGCGCCGCGTGCACCGCTATGCTGGTAATTAGTGCTTTGGTACGATCTTCTTCTCTGCTGACGGCGGCTTGCATAACTACATATTTTAAATGATAAAGCCTGAATCGGGGTTTTTGTTCAAACAAATCGTATTTAATGGCCCAAATATTGTGCTCACTTGTCTTCGGGGTGTTCTTCGGTGGCCAAAATCGTCTTTACCCGCAGGGTGTTGGCGATATCCAGAATGTACACCACATAGTCGAGCGGTACTGTTTTTTCTGCCACCACGGTGATCGTGGTGTTTTGCGGTTCCTGCTTCGTGGCCCGAATCTTGGACGCGAGGGCCTCCCGCAATACCTCTTTTCGGGTGCGGGTGCCGTCCAGGAAATATTCTCCTTTTAAATTGACGGAGACGGCCAGTGAAGGGGAGGCCATCGTTTTGGAATTGCTGGATGGCAGCTGCAGGTTTAAAGCATTGGGAGTGACGAACTTGGAGGTCAGCATGAAAAACATCAGCAACAGAAAGATGATGTCGATCATGGCTGCCAGACTGAAAGAGGGCGTTACGCGTACTCTTCTTTTTAAGCCCATGGTAAATCGTTAAATTGGTTGAAGGATAAAGTATGTTCATTAAGGTAAGGACGCCGCTTAGCGCGTAGGCTCCTGCAGCAAATCCATGAATTGCAGGGCGGTGTATTCCATTTTGTACACCACTTTATCCAGGTTGGATACCAATAGATTGTAACCGGCCATGGCTACAATCGATACGATCAGGCCCATTGCCGTACTGGTCAGCGCCTGGTAGATACCGCCGGAAAGCACCTGGGGCGTAACGTTGGTGGCCGTAGACATGTCCTGGAAGGAAAGGATCAGACCCAGTACCGTGCCCAACAAGCCGAACATGGGGCCAAGGCCGGAAATGGAGGCCAGGGTGGAGAGATTGCGCTCCAGTTTGAGCAATTCAAGGTTGCCCACATTTTCAATTGCTTTGTTGATGTCATCCAGCGGTTTGCCGATGCGGTCCAAGCCTTTTTCTACCATACGGGCCATGGGCGAATCCACGCTTTGGCAAAGCGCCTTGGCAGCCTGTAAATTGCCGCTTTCGACGCTGGCCCGAATGCTGTTCATAAAATTGTGGTCTACTTGTCCGGCACGGGTCAGGGTAAGGTAGCGCTCGATAATGATATACACGGCGGCAATGGACAGGAATACGAGGATAAAAAACATCACCATGCTCGATATGGTATTCCCCAAAAAGGAATCGAGCAGGCTTTGGGTTTCGGTGGTCGTGGTGGTGGCGGTCTGGAGGAAAATAAAGGCGTTCAGGAAAGCGGTAAACGTCATAAAAGCGATGCTGTTAGTTGATAAAACCGTTTGTTTTCTTTTTGTGCTTTAGCGAACGCCAAAAGTAGCGGATTTTGTATTTGCCTGGGCGAATTCCTTAACATTATTGCGGTTTTCAATCGCGTTTGTCCGACAAATTGCCAACAAAAAAACAAGAGTCACCCGAAAAAAGGAGTGACTCTTGTATAATGTTATGCGGACAAACATTGAGATTAAAACTCTGGTGGGGGGTTATTGCGACTTAGTGCCGGGCCACGGAAGCCCAGAATGTAGCCATTTTGGGCAGCGTGCGCACGAATACCAGCGCAAGGAGGGTAACGTACAAAATAAGCATAGGTAGAAACGATTTAGATTACAATAAAAAAATATGAAAAGCGGGAAACCAGATTAAAATTGTGTGTTCGGGCCAAAGATGAAAATATTTTCTAAACTGAAAAAATTTTTTTATAAGATTTTTTACCGGACAGGAATCTGACAAAAATTGAAGGTAGTTTAAGGGTTTTGTATTACCTTTGCCCCGGAATTTAATTCACGTGTGCAAATGTGTTTTTTTCCGCGGCCGAAGCGGGTCAATTTCTTTTTGATCCGTTTGAAGGCCGGGGATAAATGCATTTGCACACTTTTTTTTGCCCTGATTCTGGTGAATGGCATCTCACGGTGGAGCAGATTTTTTGAAATTTTTAAACTGTAAAACGACTTCGGCGCATGGTCTTCGACAACATTCTGGAAACAATCGGTAAAACGCCCCTGGTACGACTGAACAAGATAGTTGAGCATATACCGGCAATAGTTTATGCCAAATTGGAAGCATTTAATCCTGGCCTCAGCGCCAAAGATCGAATCGCGCTGCACATGATCGAACGCGCCGAGCGCCTGGGCAAACTGAAGCCCGGCGGAACCGTGGTAGACGCCACCAGCGGTAACACCGGATTCAGCCTGGCCATGGTGTGCGCTATAAAAGGATACCGCTGCGTACTGACGGTGACCAGTAAAATTTCTGAAGATAAATTGAATAACCTGCGGGCCATGGGCGCCGAGGTGGTATTGTGCCCGCAGGACGTAAAACCCGATGACCCGCGCTCCTATTATCGCCGGGCCGAGCAGCTGGCTAAAGAAATTCCCGGCGCCTATTATATTAATCAAAACTTCAACCCCGAAAACGGAGAAGCGCATTACCTGAGCACAGGGCCGGAAATTTGGGAACAAACCGCCGGACAGGTAACCTGGATCATCGGCAGCGCCAGCACCGGCGGCACCTTATGCGGCTCGGCCCGCTATCTGCGCGAGCAAAACCCTGGCCTGAGGGTAGTGGCCGTTGACGCATACGGTTCGGTATTGAAAAAATACCACGAAACCGGTGTCTACGACATTAATGAAATGTATCCGTACCGCATAGAAGGCACTGGAAAAAATATCATCCCGGCCAATGTCGACTTTGATCTGATCGACCGGTTTGTAAAAGTTACCGACCAGGACAGCGCTGTAAAAGCGCGTCTCATCGCCCGGCAGGAGGGTATCCTGGCGGGCTATTCCAGCGGCGCAGCCCTGCAATGCCTGGAGCAGATAAAAAGCGAATTGACCGAGAAAGACGTGGTGGTGCTTATCTTTGCCGATCACGGATGCAAGTACGTAAGCAAAGTATTCAGCGACGCCTGGATGCAAGCCCAGGGCTTCATGCCGGAAACGGAACCAGCTCTGGCGGAGTTGACCCAGCTTGCAGTATAAATCCGGAAAATTCCAAACAAAGATCAGATCCGGAACCCGCAACAACTACGCTACTTAACTATGAAACTGATGCCCATTGAGCGCCGTACAGGCCTCACGCGTGAAGAATTTATCGATAGTTACCTCAAACCTAAACGACCGGTCATTTTTACTGACCTGGCCAAAGACTGGCCTGCTGTACAAAAATGGTCCTTTGAGTTTTTAAAAACAAAGTATGGAAATCTGGACGTACCCCTTGTCGGCCCGGATTACCATAAACCGGGCCCTCACTACATGAAAAGTCACATCACCATGAAATTCGGCGATTACCTCGACCTGATCCAAAAAGGCCCGACGGAGTACCGCATTTTTTTGTGGAATATTTTCGATCATGCCCGCGAACTGATCCACGATGTGAGCAACCCTACTATTTGCGATGGCTGGGTAGATAAGTATCCCTTTATGTTTTTTGGCGGCGCCGGCGCCGTCACCAACCTGCACTACGATATCGACTGCTCCAATGTGTTTCATACGCATTTCTGGACGCGCAAACATATTGTTCTGTTCAACCAACAGCAGAATCCCTTTTTGTACCAGCACCCGTTCACCGTACAGAGTCATGTGAATCCGTTGAAGCCGGATTACGAACGTTATCCCGCCCTGCGGCAGGCGGAAGGTTATGAAACGATCCTGTACCACGGCGAAACCCTGTTTATTCCGGCCTTGTGGTGGCACTATATCGTGTATATGGACGGCGGTTTTTCCATAAGCCTGCGCTCGCGCGACAGCGTGTTCACCCAGGCCAAAGGCGTATGGAATATCACCCGGCATTTTGTCATCGATAAAGGCATGAACGCGGTCATGGGTAGCCGCTGGAAAACCTGGAAAGAAAAACAAGCCGAAAAACGCGCCCGCCAGGCCTTGACAGAGGTAGCATAAAATGTTGCGTCACTTACTCATCACTCATCACTCATCACTCAATAGGATGGATTTATTCGAACGTATCCAAAAACAAGCCGGCCCGTTGGGCCAATACGCCGAAATGGGAGAAGGCAAGTACCTGTTTCCCCAATTAGAGGGCGAATTAGGCAATCGTATGATATACCGGGGCAAAGAGATGATCTGCTGGAGCATCAACAACTACCTCGGCCTGGCCAATCATCCGGAAGTACGGCAGGCCGATGCCGAGGCAGCCAAACGCTGGGGCCTGGCTTACCCCATGGGCGCCCGCATGATGAGCGGCGACACCAAACTGCATCATAAACTGGAAACAGAACTGGCGCATTTCGTCGGGAAAGAAGCCGGCTATCTGCTTAACTACGGCTACCAGGGGATTATGTCCGTCATCGATGCATTGCTGTCGCGGCATGACGTGGTGGTGTACGATGCCGAAAGCCATGCCTGTATCGTAGATGCCGTGCGCATGCACCTGGGCAAACGTTTTGCATTTACGCACAACGATATTGCCAGCCTGGACAAAAACCTCGAACGCGCCAAACGGATCACCGACGAAACGGGCGGCGGCATCCTGGTGATCACGGAAGGCGTTTTCGGCATGCGCGGCGACCAGGGCAAACTGCGCGAAATCGCTGCCCTGCGCGGCAAATACCAGTTCCGCCTGCTTATCGACGACGCCCACGGCTTCGGCATGCTCGGCAAAACCGGCGCCGGTACCGCCGAAGAACAAGGCGTGACCGACGACGTGGACCTGTATTTCAGCACCTTTGCCAAAAGTATGGCCCTGATCGGCGCTTTCATTGCCGGCCAAAAAGAAATTATCCAATATCTGAAGTACAACATGCGCTCCCAGATATTTGCCAAATCGCTGCCCATGCCCATCGTGGAAGGCGCGCTCAAACGGTTTGAATTGTTAAAAAACAAACCCGAATTGCGCGAAAAGCTGTGGCGCAACGTTCATTTGCTGCAAAACAGCCTGCGCGAACGCGGCCTGAACATCGGCGACACCAATACCTGCGTGACGCCGGTCTACCTGCCAGCCACACCGGAAGAAGCCGCGGCAATGGTGACGGACCTGCGGGACAATTATGGGGTATTCTGTTCCATCGTAGTGTATCCCGTTATCCCGAAAGGGATGGTGATCCTGCGCATTATACCCACTGCCGTGCATACGGATGAAGATATCCGGCTGACGGTCGACGCCCTGGCGGCTGTACGGGATAAGATGGCAGCCGGCGTATACCGGGATATGGTGGCGCAAATGGCGCAATAGTCCCCTTGAGGGCGTCTCAAAAGTCGTTGTTCATTGAAAATTGGACATTGTTCATTGAACATTTAAA
>CALEYM010000676.1 GCA_937926185.1 uncultured Bacteroidota bacterium
CGCCGGCGCACATTGCTGAGCCCCACACCGCCGGCCTCATCTTTCTGGCGGTTTTCCGGATCGAAGGAATTTTCGACCCGGAACAACAGGCGGTCAGCGTTGTTTTGAAGGGTAATGTTCAGGAAAGCATCCGGGCGGGTGTCCAGGTCGCCGTGTTTCAGGGCGTTTTCCACCAAAGGTAATAACAATACCGGTTCAATGAGTCGCCCGGCCGCGGCATTTTCAACCTGAAACCGGATGTTTAGCGGGTGTTCCGACTTCAGTTGAAACAAGTCGAGATAGGCGTGTATCTGCGCGATCTCTTTTTCCAGCGGAACCTGTGCCGCCTGCCCGTCGTAGGTGACATAGCGTAGCAAATCGCTGAGGCGCAACACCATATCGGCGGTGCGGGGATGTTGCAGCGTGGCAGCCGCGTAGATGTTATTCAGCGAATTGAACAGAAAATGCGGGTTTATCTGCGCTTTCAGGTAGTTGAGTTGTGCCTCGGTATGACGGATCTCCAGGTCGCGGTGACGCAACTCGAGCGTGTACCGGTTTTCCAACAGCTGATATAAAGTGCTGAATAACAGCAACAAAAAGAATGAAAGGGCGTAAGCGATGAACATACGCTTTCCGCCGTCCGGAGGTATTTTATTGTTTTGAAAAATACTTCCGCCAAACAGACTCAGCTCCGTCCAGGTGCGTAAGGCCGCCGACCCCAGCCACAACGCCAGTGTGATGACAATCAGCCGCCCGTACCTGCCGGTTTCGAAATACCGGTTCACCACAATTTTGGCGTTGCCGTAAAACAGGGCCAGCAAAAATACCATGTTAAGAGCGGTACGGTACAGCCCTTCTACCGGCCCGCGCAGGCCGCTGATCAGCGAATAAAACAACAGGGCGACCATAAACCAACCCACCACGTGAGTGGCCACACGGGCGCGGCCGGACAAGAGAGCGTGCAGCATAGTGATTGCGGATTGTTGAGCGTAGCGAAATCCCGTACACGCAGTGTCGGGACGGATTACGGATTGGTCCGGATGAACTTTTTTGAAAGCATACCGCCTCCTTCCGTTTGAATCTGTATCACATACACGCCCGGCGGTAAATCTTCCGCCGGGGTACTTTCCCGGTAAATACCCGGCGCGGCATCGCGGCGCAGCGCGAAAATTTTGAGTACCCGGCCGTTCAGGTCCAGAATACTGGCCATGATGTCGGCGGCTTGTTTTAATTCGTATTCCACTACAAAAGGTCCGGTGGTGGGATTGGGAAAAACCTGCAAGCCCATTAGGTGTTCGTTTTCCTCCATCTCCGGCAGCGCCGTGGTCAGAAGGGTGCTGTCCAGCACGATGTTTTCGTCGCCGTTCTGGTACGACATGTATAAGAAATACACCAGCATCATTTCGTCGGTGGTGGCTTCGCCCAGCGAAACGTTTTTGGGCGGGTTGGAAGGGTTGTTGGGATTGTTCAGTGTATTATCGTAAGTAGCGAATGCATGCAATTTGGCGCCCTGCGGAATTTTCTGCACTTTTTGAAAAGTGTAGTTGCCCTGCCAATGAAAATCCCAGTTGGGAATCCGGATCAGCGGGATGGTGTCGCCGGCCGGATCGACACCGAAACACTCGATACTTTTTCCGATCAGGTGCATGTGCGGCGCCACGGCGATCAGCGAGCCGTCGATGGGCGTGGTGAAGCGGGCGTGAAAGGTTTTTACCGAATTGGCCGGGATGAACAGCGGGCCGTTCTGCAGCGACGGCGCCACGTGGTTCAGCAGCGGGGCCATCGATACCTCCCGGATGCCCTGATTGGCGGGCGTAAAAAAGAGGTTGACGGTCGACACTTCGCTCATGCCATAAGCGCTGGCCGGAAAATGTACCTGGAATACCAGATCGGCGCCAGCATTCAGTCTGATGCCCATGAACGGCGGCAACAATCGCGGCCGCGAGCCCGGCACCCAGGCGCCTACCAGGCGCGCGCCGGGTACCCCGATACCGCCAAAACTGACATAGCCTGCCTCCGGCGTTTGCTGGTCGAGCGCGCGGGCCTGGCCGCTTACATCTTCGAACACCAGCACGTGATGCACCGCCTGGTGATTGCCCGGAATGATCTCCAGCCCGCGCAAAAAGGCCGTTTGCGCCAGCCCCGCCGGCACCACGAAACAGCGGTACTCATCCTGCGTCGCATTCATGGTGTGCGGGGGCGTATGCAGTACCAGATCGGGTATGCCGATTTCAGAATTGCCGGAAAAAACCGGGTCGGCAGGCGCCTGGGCCGGGTCGCCGGGGTGCGCGCCGCTGTCCACCCAGTCCTGGATGGTCCGGATTTCCGCGTCGCTCAGCACATTTTCGCCGGCAAAATGGCGGTAATCCGGATCGGCCTTCCAGGGCGGCATTTGTCGGGTTTCGGTCATGTACCGGATGGAATTTCTAAACAGAAAGGCATTGTTGTAGCCTACGAGCGAAAAATGCCCGATCCCACCGTCACGGTGGCATTTTACGCAGTGATCGTACAAAATGGGGGCCACGTCGTTGGCCCAGTTGACCGTTTGGGCGCCGGCGCCGGCGCTCAGGCCGGCCAGGAACAGGAAGACAGGGATACGTTTAGACATGCGAACGGGTATCTTGTTTTGTGCTGTGAAATAATTCAATTTCGTCGTGTATGGCCGCCACCTGTTCTTCACTGTCGGGTCGCAAAGTCCCCATCCAGCGATCCCAGCAGCAAAAGTAAAGGCTGTAATTGCCACGGAACCGTTCATGATGCCGGTTGTGGTACACCGAGCTGTTGAGCCAGCGACCCAGCGGGTGCTGGTAGATCTTTTTGGGAAATAACTCGTACCCCAGGTGCCCGTACACGTTAAACCATAGCATCAGGGTAACAAAGGTAAACAAAGAGATGGGGTGTACCGGCACGATCAGTAAAATCAACGGAATGATACCCGCTTCAATTACCGCCTCTGCCGGATGAAAGGAATATGCCGCCCAGGGCGAAGGATTTACCGAACGATGGTGCACCAGGTGTATGTGCCGGTACAGCCGGGGGTGGTGCATCAGGCGATGTATCCAGTAAAAATACGTATCGTGTAAAAACAACAGAATTGGTACGCTCAGCGCCAGGTATCCGATACCGTATTCAGTTATATCGGTGTATACCCGGGTATATGCCCGCAGCGGTGTGCCCAGCCATAGCCAACCCATACCGGCGAAAATGACGGCTGTCAGCGCCGAATAGCCCGCCTCCCGCAAATAGTCGGCCCGCGCGGGAAATTTTTTTTGTATTTTCCGGTAAAACCATGTCCCTTGTTTCCACAGGTAAAACAAGACAAACAGCCAGCTGCACAGCAGAAAATAACGGCCGTAGATGATGAAAGGGGCGATCAGCCAGTGTTCGGAGGGCGCATCGGTCAGGAAAAACATGATCAATTTTTACCCAAAAATATCCGGCTGCGCTGCCTGAAATCAACTCCTTTCAACCAACCGGCCCTTTCCATCAACCAACGGCGCCCAGTCAAACCGGTAGTTGAAGAAAAAACACCGCCGGTTGACCGCGTTTTTTACCCTCCTCCAGCCGCCTGCACTTTTGCCTTAAATCGTCCTTGTTCGTCATTAAAAAATTCAACTCATCACTCATCACTCATCAACATCGCTCATCACTCATCACTATCCAACTTACTATGAAAAATCAAATGCTTTTGATCGTCGCGGTTTTTGCCGCCACCCTGCTGGTTTCCTGCCGTAAAAATGCGGAAGAGATCGTGGCCCTGTTATCCGAAAGCGAAGCGGCCGAAATCGTCGAAATGGCTGTTGCCGAACGCTCCGCCGGCGCCGTTATGCCCGCGGTGGATATGACCACGTTAGTTGACAGTTGGTTGGAGAACTGCGGCGTACCCGGCGACACCACCCTGCAACGCGTCAAAACAACCGGCCCCATTACCTACAATTACATGTTCGGCATGGATTGGCTGCTGCAGTGCAACAACCTGAACGTTCCGACCGCTGCCACCGCCGGCATCGCCGGCAACGGATCGTTCAGTACCCAACGCTGGACCGGCAGCGACGCCACTACGGGTGAACTGACCATCACCGGGCTCAACCCGCAGGCCCCGGATTACATCGTCAACGGGGCATACACCCTGGAGGGCGACGTCACCGGCAGTTTCCGCAACGTCAATCCCACGCTCGAATGCACGACAACACTCAACCTTGGCGATCTGACCATCCGCAAATCCGACCGCCTGATCACCGGCGGAACCGGCACGGCCACGATAGTTGCCACCAACGGTAAAGGCCAAACCGAAACACTCAACGGAACCCTCGTCTTCAATGCCGACGGCACCGTGACCGTCACCGTGAACGGCCACACGCATACTTTTCCGATTTGATAAAGGGGGAAAAAATGGGGGCGAACGTTTGTAATCGTTCGCCCCGCTGTATGTTGACGCCCGCGCTTTCTTCGGGCGGGCGGAACGACGGCGGCCCCGAGTCCTCGGGATTCCACCGTTTTCTTGGTTCGGGTTTTTATGCGCAGACGAAGGTGTCTCATAAGTACTTGTACATTGCAAATTGGTCATTGAACATTGGTCATTCC
>CALEYM010000677.1 GCA_937926185.1 uncultured Bacteroidota bacterium
ACTTTCCAAGTTTTAAAAACTTGGAAAGTCTAATACCGCAACAAATCCAAAATAATATTTCCCGCTCCGATTAATATTCTCCTGTGCTTCGACTTTTTGCACAACCCCTACTGCTGACCAATTAAATACATTAAATTTCAAAAAATATGAAAAAATAAATTTTTTGTTTTGTTTTAGTGTAGACGCCACCTATTTTGCGGTCAGTTAGCGAACACAACCATGCCAAAAGAAAAACCTCCTTCTCTCCGCAAAAAAGACCGCGCGCACGACGCGGTGTTCAAAGCCTTTTTCAGCGACGCCAAAATCGCCCGGAATTATCTGCTGCATTATGCGCCACCGGGCGTGCATCAACAAATCGATTTTTCTCTTTTCCGGAAAATTGACACGGCTTTCGTCAGCGGCCGATTCGGCATTTCTTTCAGCGACGTGTTGTATGAATCCCGGCTGACGACCGGCGCGCTTGCCCGGCTGCTTTTTTTGTTTGAACACAAAAGTTACCTGCCCACTTTTCCTATCCATTTGCAGCTGTTGGATTATTTGCTTCAAATTTGGGAGGATGATCTCAAAAACGGCCGTCCGCTGTCGGTTATCATCCCGATTGTCGTCTACCACGGAGAAAAGGGATGGGAGCAAAAACCATTTTCCGATTTATTCCCGGATTTACCGGAGGACTGGCGGGTTTTTGTGCCGAATTTTCATTACTTGCTGACGGATCTGAGCCAGGTTCCGCAACAGGTCATTGAAGATAAGCAGGAAAACGAATACCTGACCAATTTGTTTTTAGCCTTGAAATTTGCCCGGAACAAAGAATGGATTAAAGAAAACTCGAAAAAAATCACTACTTTTGGGGAGCCGCTTTATCAAGACGACCGCGAAAGCCTTCTGCTTCAAACGCTTGTTATTTACATCATCAAGGTAGCAAAAATGACACAGACAGAAACTAAAGAACTTACTCAACAATTGCCTGAACCTTCCCGGAAGATCGTAGAAATCGCCCGAGAAATTTTCGGGGACGAGATTCCCAGGTTTGTAATGGATGGGTGGAAAGAGAAGTTCGACAGAGAAGTTCGTGAAGAAGGTCGTGAAGAAGGTCGTGAAGAAGGTCGTGAAGAAACAACACATGCCATCACGCTCAAAACCCTCCAAAAATTCCCCGACTGGAGCGACGCCGAGGTAGCCGAGTTTGTGGACGTCACGGTGGAATACGTGCAGCAGATGCGGCGGGAATTGGCTAAAAAGTAACATCCCTCACTCCACCAGCACAAAGCCCGCCCACTTATACGGCTCATCCG
The DNA here is from genome assembly GCA_937926185.1 of uncultured Bacteroidota bacterium. Lineage (GTDB taxonomy): Bacteria > Bacteroidota > Bacteroidia > Chitinophagales > Saprospiraceae > M3007. The sequence continues at coordinate 1,293 of CALEYM010000677.1, forward strand.
GGTAACGCGCCCGCATCTCATCCTGCGCTACCCGGAAGGCATCGGGAATACTGCTTTTCTGTTCCAGCCAGTTTTCATAAAACAGTGCCATCATTTCCTGTGTGGGCCGGTCAGGCACCTGCCACAGGCTCATGACCAGATACTTGGCCCCGGCGATCTTGAAGGCCCTTTGCAGGCCGTACACCCCCTCGTTGCCTTGTATATCGCCCAGGCCAGTCTCGCAGGCGGAGAGTACCACTAATTCAGTATTGGAAAGGTTCATTTGGCTGATCTCGTAGGCGGTGAGGATGCCGTCTTCGGTGTTGGCAAGGGGTTTGCCGCCTTTCCACACCTGGTTGGCGCCGGCCAGGATGAGGCCGGAGCGGATCATGGGATGTTCGCTGATCCGGAAAACGCCGCCTTCCCCCCAATCCTCCCCCAATGTAGATGGCCGGACGGCAGATGAAGGGGCGGGATCCGGAAAGAAAAAACCATGCGTGGCCACATGCAGGATATGGGGAGAAGGGCCCGCCTGTCCGATTTGTTTGAACGATTCCTCCGTGGCGGTATAACCCGTGCGCACAAGCGCTTCCGACCGGCCATTTGCCTGGAGGATTTTTTCCACACTTTTTACCTCCACCTCCGTCCAGGGCAGGTATGCCCAATTGCCGCCCCGGTTGGCCGTATCTGCGTAGGCAAAACTCAGGCCACGCGAGTCGGAGATATTCCTGGCGGCCAGGTCGGCGTTGGCCCGCCGCAGGGCCGTGCTGTCCATTTCGTAGCGGATGCCCCCGTAAAGGATTGCGGTCCCGAGGCCTCGGGATATTCCGCAATGGTCCGGGTGCTGCCGAGTTGCACCAGGCGGTAGCGGTCGGCCAGGGTTGGGCGTTCCAGGCTTTCGTCGCCGACGGGGATGGGGATGGCGCCCAAGTTGAGGCGATGGAGCAGGCCGGAGGGGGAGAAGTAGATGGTTTTCACGTCTTCCATTTCTTTTTCCAGGGGCTGCCAGATGAGTTCATACAGCGTTTTTTGCGGTTTGCCCACGGGCCTTGCTCCCCGTTCGGCTATCGCGTAGAGATTATTGACATAATCATTTTTGCGGACGCTGGTCTGGCCGAACAATGAATCGAGTTGTTTTTCTTCGAACAGGGGGATGAATTCGGGTTGTTTTGCTCCCGGTTTTAGCAGCAGGGCGGCGTATCCCGAGGTCTCGGGATCGGTGGCTTGGGGGAATAACTGCTGGAAATGCACGAATTCGAGGGCGACTTCGCCGGGCCGGAGTTGTGCCTGCACTTCCTGCCACTTCGGCTGCCGTTGCGCCTGCCCCAAGGCGGCTACTTTGCGCGTCAATTCTTTTTCCAGTTGGCCGGCCTGCGTTTCCAATCCGGCGATGTAGGCACTGTCGTGCAGCGGGGAGGTGTATTGTACCGCAAGATGCCGCTGCAAATCTTTCCAGCGGGCGAACAGCGCCTGCGTGCCGGAGTCCGCTTGGGCGACCGCCTGATCTACAGCCAGGCGCGCCTGCAGCAGGAAACCCTTGTCAAACAATGCGTTGTCGTAGGAAAGGGCAGCCAGGGCGGTACTATTTGAACCCGTTTGTTTTGCCAGCCAGGAATTCATAAACGCGGCGCTGCGGCGGGTTTTATCGGCCAGCAGTTGCAGTTCGCGTTCGGGCAGGTAGGCGCAGCCGTTTTTGACCAGGTTTTGCTCGATACTGTTGGCTTCGGAAAGCGCGGCTATAGCCTGTTCCGTTTTACCTTGGCGGGCGTAGTAGCAGCCCTGGGAAAAGAGGCAGGCGGCGTATTCGGGGTGGTTTTTGCCGCGACCGGCGGAGAGGGCGGTTTTGGCCGATTCGAACAGCGGCCCGGCCTGGGCGGCGCGGCCGGTATTTTCCAGCAGCATGGCCTGATAGTATTGGGCTAAACCGAAGAACCGTTGGTGGGAGCCTTTATCGCCGGATTGCGCCCAAAACGCGCTTACTTCGGCATACATTGGTTCGGCGTCGCGGTAGCGTTTTTGGGTGAAGTACAGGTCGCCGAGGCTGTGCAGGGGGAGCATAGCGTTGGCGTTTTTTCTATCGCCTGTCTTTTCATACAGCTCCAAACTTTCTTTAAGGCAACGTTCGGCTTCTTCGTCTTTACCCCAGTACCAGTAGGTAACGCCCAAATTGTTCAGTAGCAAGGCAATGTCGCGGTCCTGTGAAAAAGTGCCCTGCCGGTGACTTTCCCGGTGGCTATCCAAAGCCGTAAAGTAACATTGTTCCGCTTTCTGAAACTGTCCCAAGGTGTTATAGAAAACTCCCAGAGAGTTTAAACATTCGGCATAATCCGGATGATTGCCTTCTTCCCAACCGCTCCCAAATTGTCGCGGCGTAATCGATTTACCCTCCAACTTTTTTTTAAGGGATTCCGCGGCTTGCAGGAGATAGGTTTCTGCCTCCCTGAAATTTCCCTGGTTAGACCGCACTAAACCCAAATCCCTTAGGGCCATACAGTAAATTCTGCTTTCTGTTTTATGCTGTTTTTCTATATTTGAAATAATTTCAATCAAAACAGAATCCGCTTTTTCAAACTGAGCGTCGGTTTTGTACACCCAGGCCAATCTTTTCAATTGCCATAAAAACTGGGCCGATGCCGGCTGGGATTTTTTTAACGATTTTAGCAGGCAAATTTCCGCCTTACGCGGACGTTGAGTTGCCAGATAATAGTCAGCAACCTCGCTCAACCTGTTTCCATTGTTTAAGTTTTTTTCAAAGATCGGATCAGCCAGGTCAATCCGATCCATCGAATGGTAAGCCCAGGCTAATTGAAACTCCGAACTGTTTTTGTAAGATTCAGCGACCGGTTGATTGCCACCGTACCGATTCGTCACCTCAAGCGATTTTTCATAGTATTCAATAGATTTCTCATAGTTATAAACTTTTTGAGCGAACATCCTGCCGAGTTGATGGAAATTTGAGGTAAAATCCTGCCAGTCGGTAAAGTCTTCGATACCGACCATGTCTTGGGCCATCAACCCCTGCGGATTGTATATTTTGGTTGCCTCGTAAAGATCGTCCAGAACAGTTGCCCAATCGCTATAACGGCCTGCTTTTTTATAAAGCGCAATCAAAGCACAGGCAGATTTTTTATACGGAAGCCATGTGTTTTCTAAACCTGCGGATTTGTATTGCCAAAGGGATTTGGTTAGCACTGCTTCCGCCCGTGCAAGATCAGCATCCGACAGATTTATTGTTTCGAAGAGAATAGAGCGATATGCCAAGGGCGTCTTCCCCAGTTTTTTCTCAGTCAATGCTTTTGTTTTTAGCATAACAGGGCCAGACAAGGTGTCATAAATAGTTCCACCATAATGATTTCGAATAAATCCAGTGAAAGACCAAAGACTGTCTATCAGAGAAACGATGCGTGCACTGTCGCTTTCGGCCTTCAATCTTTCCACTGTTTGAATGAATGCGTCGGCAACTTGCGTGATACGTTGAGGCAATTTTTGCCAGCGCGATTCAAAATATATCGTGCCTTGCCAAATGGCGTACTGGTAATACAGCGGGTGCAGAAAGCCCAATTTTTTAGCATTCAATTCATCTTGTTTGTCCTCATACGGAACAATGACTGACGCTATTTGTACCAACTTTTTAGCATTTAGCGAATCAAAGTGTTGCGGCCATCCATCCCAGTATCCATGTACCTGTTCTCGGCTGCAAATCGCAGTTTCTAGGTTATAGATGGTCCAGGATAAACTGTCCAATAGCATGGCCCAATAAGCCGTATCCCTTGGTAGATCAGGTCGTTCAAGTACTCCAATTAAACTATCGGCCCGGTGGCGGTAATATAGGATATCATTTACCTGTGATTGCACAGATAAACAGGTAAGCAAAAAAGCGCCTGATATAATATATCGGATAGTCTTTTTCATCGGTTTAGATATTTTGCAATGAATGAGCGGAATCACAGAGTCTAGCTCGCCCAGCCCTGTGGGATATTTATTTTAAAATCAACCTGCTTCGAGTTTATTTATCCCACCACATCCTTACATCGTCGCGGTCCCCGCCCATACGCGCGACGGCAGCCTCGTATGCTGCCCGGTTCAGATTTTGTTCCGAATTGGGGTAAATGTACCGGCGGGGTATCTGACCGCTTAGGTTCAAAGCCCAGGGCGTGGGTTGTAGCGCCGGAAAGCCGGTTCGCCGCCACTCGCACCAGCCTTGCAGGCCGTCGGGGAAATACGCGATCCAGCGCTGTGTGCCAATTCTTTGCAGCGCATCGCCTCCTGCCAGCGATACATCCGCGCGATCCATATAGGTATCGAAAAGGTTTTGATCGAATACCTTCCATTGTTCCCACGATGTCCGGATACCGGCACGGTATAAGGTTTCCGCATCTTCACCGGTCCAACCGCGTTGGGCGGCCTCGGCGCGGGCAAGGTATACGTGGGCCGGCGTCAGGACAAAGAACGGAATAGTCGAACCATACCAGCCATCGCTGAATATGTACGACCAATCGGGATGCTGGAGCGTGAATGCCGCCACGGAATCGTTGGTCAATCCGTAGGGCACGCCGATCACCTTTCCCTGGTCGTTGGGCAGTCCGAAACAAGAGAGACGCGGATCGGGCACGGAACCCTCCATAATGTCCACGATCGTTTTGCTGATAGCATAAAAATCGAAGCCGGAGACGTTAGGCCAGGGATTGACGAAATTGCTCAACCCGTCGGGAAATAAGATCACGGCGTCTTCCGGGTTCTCTATCAGGCCTCCTTCCGCTTGCAAGGCCGCGTTACATTCCGCCATCGCGAGCGAAGGGTCGGCTTTTGAAATGCGCAAGGCCAGGATCAGTCTCAGGGAATTGGCAAATTTTTGCCAGGCTTCAATGCGTCCGTTCCAGAGCACATCGCCTTCGGGCGCCGGGCCGTTGTCGAATTGTTCGACTGCTTCTTTCAGTTCTGTAAGCAAAGATCGGTAAACTTCCGCCTGCGGGTCGTACCCGGGGGCCAGATTGCCTTTCAAAGCTTCCGAATAGGGAATATCGCCGTAGGTATCCGTTAGCTGCGCCATATAGTACACTTTCAGGATTCGGGCAGCGGCGAGCTGATTGTTGTTTGAACCGGAAGCGAGTACCCGGTCGCGGGTTTCCACATCAGTGTTCAGTTTGATAATGGTTTCCAGATCGAGCAAAGGCCCGGCATACACATCGCTCCATTCACGGTTGAAGTAGGCATACAAAGCCAGGTCGGTATATTGCACACGCGTAAAATACTGGCAATACAACCCGCTTATGGCATCGGCCCGGAGCATTTGCGCCTGGGCATTGGTCAGTAAATGGGCGGTCACCGGTAAAGTGGCGGTACCGGGTTTGATCTCGGTGTCCGGTTCGCCGATATCGTCCCAATGGCAGTTGGCGAACAGGACAGCGATGTAAATCATGCGCGGCAGCAGAAAAACGATATTTTTCATAGCGGTGCAGTTTTAAAGTTTGAACCGGAGGTTGAATCCAAAGGAGCGCATACTGGGAAACTGGCCGTTTTCCCCGTAGGCGTAGGCGATTTCCGAGGGATCGAAGTCCCGGTATCCGGCATAAATCAACCAGGGGTTTTGGGCTACCGCGGCCACGGAAAGTTCCTGTACGCGCTTCCAGCCCCATTTTTTCAAGGGCAGGGTGTAGCGCAGGCTGATCTCGCGCAGTTTTACAAAAGAAAGGGAGTGTATGTACGGTTCGGCAATGCCCCGGTTTCGGAACTGGTGGAAATACGGGTATGCTTCCACATAGCGGTCCACGGGCGTACCGTCGGCCAATACCCCGGTCACGTGTACGCCGCCGCCGCCGCTCACCGGGTCGCGTACGTTTTTGCCGCGGTCGTTGACCGCGGCTGTGGGCGCGAATATGCCGGAATAATTCCCCCACAACTCTGTCAGTGAGAAGTATTTCCCGCCCAATTGAAAATCGATATTGCAGTAAAATTCAAATTGGCCGTACCGCAGGTTGTTTTGCATCCCTCCCGTAAAATCTGGTATTACGCTGCCGAAATTTTTATTGGGTTCCCGGACGTACAACCCGTTTTCATCCACCACGGGCTGGCCGTCGAGCGTTTGAATACCTCCGCCCCGGAGTTGCCCCCAGGACTCGCCTTCCTTTTGCACCAAGGTAACACCGGCAGAGGTGGAAAACGACGAAAATCCGATAGTCAGCGCCTCGATACCGGGCGCCAGTTCTTCGATCTGGTTTTTTGCCTTTGGTGCGCCGTTCAGGGCAATCATCCATTGGAACTGCCGGCCTTGCAACGGTTTGGCGTTCAACGTAAACTCCAGGCCCGAACGCACTATCTTCCCTGTGTTGATGCGCTTGGCGGTGTAGCCGCTGGCGCCGCTGACGGGTACGGTCAGGGTCTCATTGGTTTTTACCTGCCAGTAAAAAGTCAGGGCGGCGCCAAAGCGGTTTTTGAACAGTTTTAAATCGAAGCCGCCCTCGGCGCTATTGATGACCGAAGGCTTGAGACTCGGCTCTACCAAGACGTCGGCAATAGTACTTACTTCTTTTCCATTGAAAATACCCCTGCCCAAAGTCGTATAAAGCGGAATGTCGTTGACGGCGACCAGGTTTCCGACTCTGCCCCAGTTGAAGCGCAGTTTGGCGTATGATATTACACGATCGCGCGGAAGGAGTTCGCTGACGATAAAGGAGAGGCCGGCCGAAGGGTATTCGTAGGTATTCCGGCCTTTCACCAAGTAGGCAAACCAGTCTTTGCGCAGCGACCAATCCACATAAATCAAATCCCTGTAGCCCAGTGCACCCCGGATAAAAATCGTACGGGTATCCGTTTTGCCGGGATCTTTGTATACGCTAAAATCGGGTGGATTAACGGAGTTGTCAAAGGCATAGATATCCGGTTCTACCAGGCCGCCGTTGGTAGAGCCCGAAGTAGATTCGCCGCGTTGCCGCCGGAAATTGGCGCCGGCATTGGCATCGATGGAAAAGTGCTGCCAGCGGTTGTTGTAGGTAATCAGCACTTCCGTGTACTCAAGCAGGGAAGTCGAAGAATAAAGTGAATAACGGGAGCGGTAATCAAGGTATCCGCCGAGGTTGTTTACCGTGCTGTTTTCCAAAGCATTGGAAAACTTCCGTTCCGAATAATAATGCTGTTGCAGCCTGCGGTAGGTTCCTTTCACCTGAAAATGTTTATCGGCACGAAAGACCAGGTTGATATCGCCGTTGAAATAACGCCCGCCGTTTTCGGCAGTGCGGCTCTTGAAAAAATCGTAGAAATTGTACCAGTAACTCGCGCCGTAAAAATGCTTCGGGCTTTTCTGATAGGCTTGCGGGTTGCCGTGGTTCCAACTGGCCAGCACACCGTCGGGGGTTGTCAATCCCTGCAATTCCCGGATGATGTTCATGTCGAGGTGTCGGTGGAACCAGGCATTGAAATTGCCTGAACTATGGTTGGCGTAGGTATCTTCGTAAACCCCTTTTGATTTCACATCGTTAAAATTGAGGTTGGCGAAAAGAGTAAAATATTTCCCCAGATCAAAGGAAGGGCGCAGGGTCAGGTAGAAATAATTTTGATCCGAATTGGGTAGCAGACCGCCGCGGTGATTGTGCGCAAAAGTGACGGTATTGGAAATGCCCCGTGCGCCGTGGTAAAAACTCAGGCTGGTGTTGGCAGTGATGCCTGTGGCGTAAAAATCCCGGACGTTATCGGGCTGAGGCTTGAGTTGGGTTGTTTTGCCAAAATAGGGCGTTCCTTCATACCAGGCGTACCAGGGAATATACTCCTGCCCTTCCATCCGGGGGCCCCAACTGGCATCGTTGGCATAATCGTGGTAGTATTTTCCTTCGAAAACTTTCCAGGATTCCGGCATGTATGACTCCCAAACAAACGGAATCAGATTGGCGACAGCGCCGCCGGCATAGAGGTTTTGATACTCGGGGAGCACGTACACCCGATCCGCGGAAGTGCTCTGGTTAAATACAATGCCGCTACTGCCGGCTTTCGCTTTTTTGGTCGTAATCATCAGTACGCCTCCTGCGCCGTCGGCGCCATACAGGGAGGTTGCATTCGGTCCTTTTAACAAGGAGATCGACTCAATATCGTCCATTGGAACATCCAGCCAGGAGGAAACGGTTCCATCGATGACATATATCGGCCCGCCTGATGCAAGGAAAGCCCCTTCGACCCGCACACGAAG
>CALEYM010000678.1 GCA_937926185.1 uncultured Bacteroidota bacterium
AATTTCCAATATCCAACTTCCCCGCAACCTTCTAACCTTCTTTATCGTATTAAAGTCACATCCCCCCGGAACTGTTCCGTTTCGCCGTCTTTGAATTGTATTTCTGCAAAATAGAGAAAGACGGCCGGTTGGGCGATTTGCCCGCCGATGCGCCCGTCCCAGCCCATAGCCGGATCATTGGGTGCGAGGTCGTTGATATCCAGCACTGACCTTCCCCAGCGGCTGTACACCCGGAAAGTCTTGACCTGTTCCACGTCGGCGCCGCAGTAAATACGGAACACGGCGTCTTCAAAGGGACTTTCCGGGGCAAAAACGTTTGGAATATACACCCGGCGGCCTTTTTCTACCGTAACGGTTCGTTCGTCGGTGGCGCGGCAGCCGTTGGAATCGAGCACGGTTACCTCGTATTTAAAAGAACTGACCGGGTGATACATGCAGGTGTCGCACAACATGTCGGCCAGTAGCGGCGGGGTTACCAGGAGTTGTTCCCGTCGTTCAGGATCATTCACAGCCGCATCGCGCCACAATGCAATTTCATCTCCCAGATGGATGATCGTATCCGGATCGAGGGTTACCAGGAGTTCTCCGGGTTCAAGAAGCGTGACCGTTGTATCCATTTCGCAGCCGTCGCTGCCCTGAATCTTCAGATAGTGGTCGCCGGGTGTGAGGTATTTATACTGCGGCGTGGTAATGAATGGTTCTTCATCGAGCGAATAAATATACGGGGCTGTTCCCCCCGTTACCGCGCCGATGTTGATAACGCCGTTTTTAAATCCGTAACAGGTAATATGCTGCAATTCCACCTCGGCCGCGCTGGGTATGTCCGGTTCGGCAACGCGTATGGTGGCACTGGACGAACAGCCGGTCACTTTGTTGATCGCCACAAGGGTGTAATGCCCGGTTTGATCCACCTGGACGCGATTGGTATTCGCCCCGCCGACAATGCGGCCCGTGCTGTCCGCCGTCCATTGCAGGGTATAATCGGCCAGCGGGTTGATGTCTACCCTGATCCTGGCGGGTTCGCCGGTACAGGTCAGGTGACCGACCGTATCGGCAATCAGCTCCGGCCGGTGCGAATCGTCGAGGATGTTCACAAACAGGGAACTGGAACAGGGCGGATTGGCTTCACAGGAGTTGGCAGCCTGTACGCAGATGTTGCCGCTCTGGTTGCCGAGCGTGATTTGTACGGTATTGGCGTTCGCTCCCACGATAGTTGCCGGCACGGGCATGCTGTCTACGAGGGTGCCCGGCGGGCCGTCCCAGATGTAGGCGCTGGCGCCGAATACCGGCGGTACCGCGTAGGTGAAAGTCGCCCCGGGGCAACCCTCGGTTTTGCCCTGAATGGCCTGCACCATGCCGAGCGGCGGCTGGTACACGGCTTCTTTCGGCGTCACGTCCACGGAGAAATCGCACTGGTCGCCGGCATACCCGTCGATCAGCAGGTAGTAGTTGTGACCGGGTTTCATGGAAACTTTAATGACAACGGGCGTTTTGCCGCCGTCTTCCTTTCCCTTGTCGCAGGCCAGGGGGATTTGGGAACACTCTTCATACAGGGCTACCTGTACGCCGTTGCCGTCGCTGCACTTACTGGGGTAAATGGTGAAAGTGGCTTCGGGTTGCCCCGCGATAAAACCGATCCACTGGGCGTTTTCGATAGTGCCGCAAAACTCCACGGCTGGTCCTGAAGGGAAACCCTGGGTGGTGCCGGCATAGCCGTCGAAATTACAGGAAATACAGGCTTCTTCGCACAGGATGGCCGGCGCCGTGCCGCCACAGGCGGGCGGCAGTTGTGCATAAGCGCCCGGCAACGCCAGGCAAAATAGAAAAGGCAGGAGAATGATTAAACGGCTCATTTTTGAATCGGAATTAAGATTGTTTAGAAGGTTTAGAGGGGTTTAGAGGGTTTAGAGGGTTTATGAGGTTTATGAGGTTTATGAGGTTTATGAGGTTTATGAGGGTTTATGAGGTTTATGAGGGTTTATGAGGGTTTAT